>NZ_JBHTLK010000050.1:0-28571 GCF_042678885.1 Saccharothrix hoggarensis | reverse complement strand
TTCGTGCGCGCCGAGGACTTGCCGGCGTCTTCCCCGCGCACGCGGGGGTGGTCCCACCCGGTTCGTGCGCGCCGAGGACTTGCCGGCGTCTTCCCCGCGCACGCGGGGGTGGTCCCAGCCCGCCGGAGCCGACCGCCGACAGCTGCTCGTCTTCCCCGCACACGCGGGGGTGGTCCGAGGTCGGCGGCCTCGGTCCGGTCACGCGGCACGTCTTCCCCGCGCACGCGGGGGTGGTCCGGCGCGGGGGCGGTTGTCGGTGCTCACTCCACAGTCTTCCCCGCGCACGCGGGGGTGGTCCCGCCTGGCCGGGGCTGTCACGCCAGGTCTCCACGTCTTCCCCGCGCACGCGGGGGTGGTCCGCTCGTCGAGCGAGGCGTCCGGTCCTGGCGCGAGTCTTCCCCGCGCACGCGGGGATGGTCCGCCTGGCGTGGTGTCGCGCGTCTGTTTCGGCGAGTCTTCCCCGCGCACGCGGGGGTGGTCCCCGTGTCCGGCACGGCGGCCTCCAACGCCACCGGTCTTCCCCGCGCACGCGGGGGGTGGTCCTGGAGCCCTGGGAGGCGTACTCCGTCGCCAGGCGTCTTCCCCGCGCACGCGGGGTGGTCCGGACAAGGCGGCCGAGCGGGAGCAGGCGCGACTGTCTTCCCCGCGCACGCGGGGGTGGTCCGGTTAGGGCGGTGCGTCGGTTGCTGCACCACCAGGTCTTCCCCGCGCACGCGGGGGTGGTCCGCCGGCACATCAGGGATGGGGGTCATGGTGTCTGTCTTCCCCGCGCACGCGGGGGTGGTCCGGGAGGGGGTGGGAATTTCGAGCGACGCACCACGTCTTCCCCGCGCACGCGAGGGTGGTCCGAAGCCACGCGCGCTCTTGTCCGGAGCGGTCGAGTCTTCGCCGCGCACGCGGGGGTGGTCCCGGGTCGACGTGCTCCGCCCGGCTCGGCCGGCCGTCTTCCCCGCGCACGCGGGGGTGGTCCGCGATGCGGTTTCGGCCTCGCGCACCTCGCGGCGCCTTCCCCGCGCACGCGGGGGTGGTCCGTCCCAGCCGAAAATGTTGCCCTCGTAGTAGCCGTCTTCCCCGCGCACGCGGGGGTGGTCCGTCGGGCGGGAACTCGGCGGACTGTTCGCGCAGGTCTTCCCCGCGCACGCGGGGGTGGTCCGCACCGCGACGGCTTGCAGCGGGTGCCCGTGCAGTCTTCCCCGCGCACGCGGGGGTGGTCCCAGCGCGTCAACGTCGGTTCGGCCCTGTAGGGCGTCTTCCCCGCGCACGCGGGGGTGGTCCTAGCCCGGTGTCCCGGTGCCGTGGAGCGAATCGGATCAAATCCACTCAGGACGTTTCTGGTCAGGTAGACGACGCGGTGCGATTTGCCCAATAGCTGCCCAAGTTGGCTCTGACCACGTTGAGCGGCGGCACGCCTGCGCAGGTCGGGCACGGTTTCGAACACGGGGGGAGCGCGGTTTCCTAAACCGTGTGTCGCAGGTTCGAATCCTGCCGGGGGCACTCTCCTTTCCCGGGTGAATCAGGCCCTGAGCAGCGGCGACGCGCTCGGGGCCTGATCTTTTCACCCGTGGCCGCCCGCACCCCCACCGTGTGCTGACGCTCGGCACACGCCGGACGCCCCGGTGGTCCTCTCGGAGCGGGCGTATCGCGTGCGCCGTCGACACTGCGGCGTGCCGAAGACCGCACGTTGGCTCGCCCGGCCACCCGCGTCCGCCGTTTACCGCTCACGCCCCGCCGGGGCGACCCGCGGACCATTTCCACCCCAAGGTGGCAACGCTTCGGCTTGACGCACATAGCCCACACGCCGATAGCCTTTGCACGACCGGTCTCCCCCTTGGTGAACCACAGAACACCAAGCTCCGGTCCGTGCGGTCGTCGGGGAACAGGTCCACGCCCCGCGTGACTCCAGGCCTGTTCCCCGCGACGCACCAACAACTCCGGAGTGCATCACCACCAACTGGCGGTTGGCATGGTGCGCTAGGTGAAGTCGGAACCGGCGATCTCGTGCACGCGAGGTCGCCGGATTTTCTGTTGGGTTGGCCAGCAACTCCCGCACTACGTCGGTGGGCGGTCCGCTTTCTGCCGTTGAGCGTTTGCGCCCCACCGGGGCGACCGGCGAGGCATTTCCACCCCAACGTGGCAACGCTTTGGCTTGACGCACATCCCCCACACGCCGATAGCCTTTGCACGACCGGTCTCCCCCTTGGTAAATCACCAAGCTCCGGTCCGTGCGGTCGTCGGGGAACAGGTCCACGCCCGCGTGACTCCAGGCCTGTTCCCCGCGACGCGCCGAGTCGTCTGATCCGCCTTACCGCGACCGCGGTCGTATCGCGGCCAAGCGAGCTTGGTACGGGCCCGAGCGGCGGGAAGTCCCGGTGGCCGTCGCCCGATCGCCCGTCTTTGCAGCACCGGGATTGCAGCAGGCCCCAGGATGAACCGGCGGCCGGCGTCAGGTCTTGCGCTTCAGGCGCCGACCCAGTTCGGCCAGCAGTTGTTGGTCCGTCAGCACGGCCGGGTCGGGGCTGGGCGCTTCCAGGGCGGCCTCCTCCGCCGTGAGCAGGTTGGCCGCGACCGCGACCTCCACCGGACTGACGCCGAGCGCCTTGGCGATCACGCGAACGGTGTCGAAGGTGGGACGCTCGCCGTTGCGCCACCGGGTGTGCGCGCTGCGGTCGATCTTGGTCAGCTTGCTCAGCTGCGCGGGGGTCATTCCGCGGTCCTCCAGTGCGCGCTCGAGCCACTGCCACCAGGTCGAGTCCGCACTCTCGTCTGTGGTCACCGCGCCATCTTACGAGCGCGCACGCAACGCATGTTGCGCACTCCCACCAGGTAGCTCTGACCTGCACGTTGTCCGCACACAACGTGGGTTGCGTGAGGACGGCTCACTGCTAGCGTTGTGGTCACACAACATGCGTTGGGTGCGCACAACACGAGGCTGGCCATGCCGTACACGATCAAGCTCCGCACCGATGTCTTCACCAAAGCCGCGCGGCTCGCCGGGTTCGAGTCGGACTACGCGCTGGCGAAGGCGATGGACGTCAACCGCTCCACGGTCGCGCGCGTCCTGAGCGGCGAGCTCCAGCCCGGTCCCGCGTTCATCGGCGGCGCGTTGACGGCACTCACCCCGATGCAGTTCGACGACCTCTTCGAAGTCGCTCCCACCCGGCGGTGATGACCGCGCAACGCGCCTTGCCCGCGCGACCTCATCAGGACATTGCGCTCACTCCCAGAACAAGCTGACGAGCAGTTGGATCAGCAAGCTGCCGAAGAGCCTGATCCACGGCAGGAGCCCTGATCCCGGTCGATCACGCCGGTGGGGGCAGTCGACCCGGCGGCAACCGGGACGGCGGCACTGGTCGTCGGAAGGGGGATTCGGAGAGGTGGTCATCGGTTCTGCGCACTCTTTTCGCGTCGACGGCTCAACGGACGGGTGGGACGTGGTCGTGATGGAGGAGCTCTTGCCGAGTAGACGCAGCACCTCCCAGCCCACGAACGCCTGACCGTGGTGCCACAGTGGGTTGCGCGTGGTGCCATCGTGATGCCATAGTGGCGTCATGGACCTGACGCCGTACGTCGACAACCTCCGCCGGGCACTGGCCGTCACCGCTGAAGCCGGTGGCGCGGACGCGCGGGAACTGGCCGAACGACTCCTCGCACCGCTGGAGACGGCCGTGCGGTTGACGCTGCTCGAAGCCCTGTCGGCCGCTGCGGACGAGATCACGCGCGACCTGGCGCCGGGGTCAGTCGACCTGCGGTTGCGGGGGAAGGACCCTGAGTTCGTCGTCTCGGTGCCCGATGATGCCACGGAGAGCCACGGTGGTGCCATCGAGCTGCCGCCGGTGGTCGCCGAGGAAGGCGCCGTGACGCGGATCAACCTCCGGCTCCCCGAGCACCTGAAGGTGCGGGTCGAGGAGGCCGCCGGCCGCGAAGGGGTCTCCGTCAACGCGTGGCTGGTGCGCGCCGCGGCGGCCGGGCTCGGGCACGGCGGGCGGGCCACCGCGCAGTCCACGTCGGGGAACCGGGTCACCGGCTGGGTCCGCTAGCCGACCCGCAGCAGGAGCCGACCCGCAGCAGCCGGGCAGCAGCAGCCGGGCGGCAGTAGCCGACCGCGCCACCAGCACGAACACCGAACCGACCCACTCCGAGGGGACAGCCATGCCTTCTTTCGCCACACCCGAACCCATCTCCGCCACGCTCGACGTCGTCGCCGGCCAAGCCCGGGTCACCGCCACCGACCGCGACGACACCGTGGTCGACGTCCGGCCCAGCGACCCCGACAGCGGCCTGGACGTGAAGGCCGCCGAGGGGACGACGGTCGACTTCACCGCCGGCCGCCTCACGGTCAGGACACCGCGGTCCCGCGGCCTCTTCGGCCGCACGGGCATGGTGGACGTCGTCGTGCACCTGCCCACCGGCTCGCACGTCACCGCGCACGGCTCGCTCGCCGACTTCCACGCCGAGGGCGAGCTGGGCGAATGCCGGTTCAAGACGTCCGCCGGCCACATCCGGCTGCACCGCACGGGCGCGCTCAAGGCCTCGACGTCCAGCGGCGACGTGGCGGTCGACCACGCCACGGGTCGGGTGGAGCTGTCGACCGGTTCGGGTGAGGTCCGGGTCGGCCGGCTCGACGGCACGGGCACCGTCAAGAACTCGAACGGGGCGACCCGGCTCGGCGAGGTCACCGGCGACGTGAGGCTGAGCGCCGCCAACGGCGACATCTTCGTCGGGCTCGCCGAGGGCGACGTGCACGCCAAGACCGCCAACGGCCACATCCGCCTCACCGAGGTGGCGCGCGGCTCGGTGGTCGTGGAGACCCAGTCCGGAGGGCTGGAGGTCGGCATCCGCGAGGGCACCGCCGCCCTGCTGGACCTCCGCACGGCCGCCGGCCGCGTGCGCAACGAGCTGACGCCGTCCGCCGGGCCCGCCGAGACGGACGAGCGGGCCGAGGTCCGCGGCCGGACCTCGTTGGGCGACATCCTGATCCACCGCGCGTGACCACAACACCATTGGGGGAGAACAACAATGTGGGACACCCACCCGCGGCAGACCTGGCTGCGCGGAGAACGACCGGACCACGTCGTGGAGTACGACGAGGAGCTGGGTTTCTGGAACGTGCACGGCTACGCCGAGGCGACCGAGGTCATGGGGGACTGGGGCCGCTTCTCGTCCGACGTCACGCGGCTGTTCCCGGCGCCGCCGGACCAGTCGCTGACCGAGGGCAACATCCTCCAGATGGACCCGCCGGACCACCGCGAGCTGCGCCGGCTCATCAGCCACGCGTTCACGCCGAGGGTCGTCGCCGACCTCGAACCGCGCATCGCCGCGCTGACCCACGAGCTGCTGGACGCCGTGCCCGCCGACGGGTTCGAGCTGGTCCGCGACCTGGCCTACCCGTTGCCGGTGATCGTGATCGCGGACCTCCTCGGCGTGCCGAGCAGCGACCGCGAGCTGTTCAAGCTGTGGGTCGACAAGCTGTTCGAGAACACCGACCAGTTCTCCCTCAAGGACGAGGCGCGGCAGCGGGAACAGCTGCGGGAGAACATCGAGAACACCGCGCCGCTGCTGGACTACCTGCGGGAGCACGTCACCGAGCGCCGCCGCGCGCCGCGCGAGGACTTGATCGGCTGGCTCGTCCAGGCCGAAGTGGACGGTGAGCGGCTCAGCGACGCCGAGGTGGTCAACTTCTCCGCCGTCCTGCTGCTCGCGGGCCACATCACCACCACCATGCTGCTCGGCAACACCGTGCTGGCGCTGGACGCGCACCCGGAGCAGTTCGCGGAGGTCCGCGCCAACCGCGCCGCGATCCCGGCGGCGATCGAGGAGTCCTTGCGGTTCCTCAGCCCGTTCCCGGTGGTCGCGCGGGTCACCACCGGGCCGCAGGTGCTCGGGGGCGTCGAGATCCCGGCCGACCAGCTGCTCATGGTGTGGCTGGGCGCGGCCAACCGCGACCCGCGGCAGTTCGCCGACCCGGACGCGTTCGACCTCTCCCGCGACCCCAACCCGCACCTGGGCTTCGGCCGCGGCGTCCACTTCTGCCTCGGCGCGCCGCTGGCACGCCTGGAGGGCCGGGTCGCGCTGGACATCCTGCTGGACCGGTTCCCGCGGCTGCGCACGGACCCGGACCGCCCCGCTGCCTTCCTGCCCTCGCCGAACCTGACCGGCGTGCGGACCCTCCCGCTGCTCACCGACTAGACAAGGGGACGACCATGGCCATCACGGCCACCGGACTGCGCAAGTCCTACGGCGACCACGTCGTGCTGGACGGCCTCGACCTCGACGTCGGGACCGGCACGGTGTTCGCCCTGTTCGGCCCGAACGGCGCGGGCAAGACGACGACCGTGCAGATCCTGTCCACGCTGATCTCCGCCGACGGCGGCCACGCGACCGTCGCGGGCCACGACGTGGCGGGCGACCCCGCCGGCGTCCGGAAGGCCATCGGCGTCACGGGCCAGTTCTCCGCCGTCGACAACCTCCTCACCGGTGAGGAGAACCTGCTGCTGATGGCGGACCTCAACCACCTCGGGCGCCGGGAGGGACGCCGCCGCGCGGCCGACCTGCTGCGCCGGTTCGACCTGGTGGACGCGGCGAAGAAGCCCGCCGCCACCTACTCCGGCGGCATGCGGCGGCGCCTCGACCTGGCGATGACGCTGGTCGGCGGCCCGCGGCTGATCTTCCTGGACGAGCCCACCACGGGCCTCGACCCGCGCAGCCGGCACGCCATGTGGGAGGTCATCCGCGGCTTGGTCGCGGGCGGCGTCACGATCTTCCTCACCACTCAGTACCTGGAGGAGGCCGACGAGCTGGCCGACCGGATCGCCGTGCTGAACGGCGGCCGGCTGGTCGCCGAGGGCACCGCCGAGGAGCTGAAGCGGCTGATCCCCGGCGGGCACGTGCGGCTGCGGTTCGCCGACGCGCACACGCTCGACGTCGCCGCGAAGGCGCTCGGGGCGTTCGGCGGCTCGTCCCGCGACGACGCGAGCCTCACCCTCGACGTGCCGGGCGACGGTGGTGTGCGGCAGCTGCGGGCGCTGCTCGACCGGCTGGACGACGCCGCCGTCGACGTGCAGGACCTGTCCGTGCACACGCCCGACCTCGACGACGTCTTCTTCGCCCTCACCACCGAGAGGACCGGGCAGCGATGAGCACCCTCGCCATCCGCGACACGACCACCATGCTGCGCCGCAACCTGCGGCACGTGCAGCGCTTCCCGCTCATGTCCATCGGCACGATCGGCATGCCGGTGGTGATGATGCTGCTGTTCGTGCACGTCTTCGGCGGCTCGCTCGGCGCGACGCTCGTCGCCGGCGTGTCCTATGTGGACTACCTGGTGCCCGGCATCCTGGTGATGGCCGTCGGCTCCGGCGCGGCGTGGACCGCGGTGAACATGTGCACCGACATGGGCGAGGGCATCGTCGCCCGGTTCCGCACGATGGCCATCTCCCGGTACTCGGTGCTGACCGGCCAGGCCCTGAGCAGCCTGCTGAACACGGCCTGCAGCCTCGCGCTGGTGCTCGGGGTGGCCGTGCTGACGGGGTTCCGCCCGGCGGCCGACCTCGGCGGGTGGTTGGCCGCGGCCGGCCTGCTCGTCCTGCTCACGCTGGCATTCACGTGGCTCGCGATCGGGTTCGGCCTGGCCGCGAAGACGCCCGCCGGCGCGAACACCTCGTCGATCCCGCTCCAGTTCCTCCCGTTCGTCAGCAGCGCGTTCGTGCCGACGGACTCGATGTCGAGCGGGCTGCGGTGGGTCGCCGAGCACCAGCCGTTCACGCCGATCATCGACACCCTGCGCGGGTTGCTCGTCGGCACGCCGATCGGCGACAGCGGGTACTGGGCGGTCGGCTGGTGCCTCCTCCTCACGGCCGTCGGCTACGCCTGGTCGCGTGCGCTGTTCAACCGCGGTCCGTCACGTTAGGTGCTCGTTCGACTACTATGAGGCGATGCGCCCGCTGGCCCCGGCGTCCACCAACTGCTCGGGCGTCCCCCGCACCTGGTCAACGCGTACCTGGTGGAGGACGTCCTGGTGGACGCCGGCACGCCCGCGGCGCGTCGCCGTCTCACCCGCCAGCTCGACGGCCGCAGGCTCGCCGCCCACGTCGTCACCCACGCCCACCCGGACCACTTCGGCGCGAGCCACGCGGTGTGCGACCGGTACGGCGTGCCGCTGTGGGCGGGCCGGAAGGACGCCGAGGCCATCGCCACCGCGACGCCGGTGACCGGGTCCGGCTTCGCGGCGGCCGTGGTGTCGCGGATGCGGATGCCCGCGCCGCACCCCGTCACCCGCGGCCTGGTCGAGGGTGACGAGGTCGCCGGGTTCACCGTGCTGGACGTGCCCGGCCACTCCCCCGGCCACATCGCGCTGTGGCGCGACCACGACGGCGTGCTGCTCTGCGGCGACGTGTTCGTCAACGTGCTGCGCCTCGGCGCGCCGCCGAAGTTCCTCAGCTACGACGACGTGCGCAACCGCGACGCCATGCGCCGGCTCGCCGAGCTGCGGCCGAAGCTGGTGCTGTTCGGCCACGGCCCGCCGCTGCGCGACCCGGACCGCCTGCGTCGCCTCGCCGGGTGACGGGAGCCGCGCGCACTGCGTGCACTGCACGAAGTCGAACGCCTGTTCGATCCGTCCACAACTGGGGACAACCCTGTGGACAACTCCGTTCTTGCTGGTCAGCGCCTTGGCTTTGGCGAGCAGTTCGTCCACGGACCACTGGTCGTAGGCGTGTTGTCCACGCTTCTCCGCGACGACCTCGCCGTTCGGCGCGATGAGGAAGTCCGCGGGCAGGCCGAGCCGGCCGCCTTCCGCCTTGGGCAGCGGACGCCGGCCGCGCAGCACGGGACCGAGGTCGCGGACCACGCCGGCCACCATCGACGGCCAGGCACGCGGGTCGAGCAGGGCGCGGGGCGCCGACTCCACGCCGAACTCCACGTACAGCCGCTTCCCCGGGTCGGCGATCACCGCGAACGGGAGGTCGGCGACGTGCGGCCGGAGCTCGGCGGCGGACGAGTGGAACACGGCCACCTCGCTGATGCCGTGCGCGGCGATCTCGTCGTGACGCCGGGCGACCGACCGGAGGTGCAGGTTGCACACCGGGCAGCCGGCGAAGCGGCGGAACTGGACGTGGACGAGGCGTTCCGGGTCGGGCACGGCGACCGTTCCGCCGAGCACGGACCCGCACTGACGTGCACTGACCTTCACGTTTCCCCCTCAGTAAGCGTGCGCTGTACGCTCACCAACGTATGCGCGTATCTTGTACGCTGTCAAGGCGATGCCACGCCCGAAGTCACTGACCCAGTCGGCGCTCGCCGCCGCCGCGCTGGCCGTCCTCGACCGCGACGGCCTCGCGGGCCTGTCCATGCGCTCGGTCGCCGCCGAGCTGGGCATGGGCACGATGTCGCTGTACCGGTACGTGGCCGACCGGGAGGAGCTGGAGGCCTCGGCCGTCGACCTGATGCTCGCCGAGGTGGACGTCGTGCCGCCGAAGGCGTTGTGGGACAAGCAGATCGCGGTGCTGGTCGAACGGGTCCGCGCCGCGATCGCCAAGCACCCCAACGCCGTGCCGCTCACCATGGCGCACCGGCACCGGTGCCCGAACGCGCTGCGCTGGTCGGAGGCCGTGCTGGGGGTGCTGACCAGGGCGGGCTTCACCGGCGAGGAGCGGGTGATCGCCTTGCGCGCGCTGCTCGGCTACCTGATCGGCGCGACCGAGATGGAGCACCGCAGCCCGTTGAGGGGGCTGGGCACCGACACGATGAGCCGGATGGGCGAGGAGTACCCGCTGCTGGCCGAGACGGCCGCCGCGGCACGGGACATCACCCCGGACATCGAGTTCCGGCGCGGGCTCGACGTCGTGCTGAGCGGTTTGCGGCGGCCCTAGGCAGGGGAAACGCCGCAGCCGGCGGGGGTGGAGCGTGGTGGCCGACGCAGAGGAGCGTGGCGGCCCGCAGGTGGAGCGTGGCGGCCGGCGCAGAGGAGCGTGGTGGCCGGCGCGTATTGCGTGGCGGCCGGCAGGTGGAGCGTGGCGGCCGGCGGGCCGTGGAACCCAGGCCGTGAAACGCCTGGCCGGCGGGCAGATCAAGCGCTGTGGACGGCGCGGAGGCCGAAGCCGACCTCGACCTCCGCGCCGAACGCGACGAACACGGAGTTGCGCTCCGAGCGTGGTGTCGACAACCGGCGCGGAGCCGACTCCCGCTGCGTCTCCAGGTCAGGTTCGCCGATGAGGGGCGTGCGGCCCCTCGACCCGTCCGCCACCGCGGGCGCGGACGGGAAGTCCTAAGTGGTCCGGTCGTCCGGCAGTTCGAGCAGCTCTTCGAGCACGTGGGTCGCGGGGCCGCGGCGGCGCCACGAGAAACGGCTGGGTGCCAGGACGTTCACCTCGTCGGCGGGCATCCGCATCGCGACCGCGTCGTCCTCGGTGTGCAGTCTGACGACGTCGATGACGGCGTCGTGCGCGCGGACGCCCACCACGGCGGCGAGCTCGCCCCTGGCGTCACGCGGGTGGAGGAACTGGAACCCGCGCGCGATCAGCTCCCGGAGCTGGAACGCCGTCCGGGAGACGTGGTCAGTGGAGGAGGTCATCGAACTCCCCGTCCCTGGCCCCAGCCACGAAGGCCGCGATCTCCGCTCGCGTGTAGACGAGCGCGGGGCCTTCGGGGAACCGGGAGTTGCGCATCGCGATGTCGCCGCTGCCGAGGGCGGCGACCTCGACGCAGTTGCCGAGCGCGCCGCTGCGGGCGCTCTTCCGCCACGTCACGCCGGGCAGGTCGGCCGCGGACATCCCGTTGTGAACTGTGCTGGCCATCGACATCACCCTCCGAGCCAGTGATGCATCTGCACGTGCATCTGATTGTGCACAGACGGTAGCAGTGCGTGCGGTACGCGTAAATGCACGTGCAGATGCATGTCGCAAATCTCCCCCGGACGGACGACGAGCTAGAGGGCCGCCCGGATCTTGCCGAGCAGCTGACGGCTGCGATCCGGCGTCTCCGCGTCCACCGTGAGGCGGTCGAAAGCGCGGCTGTAGATCTCCAGCTCTTCGAGTTTGTCCAGGTAGAGCGCGCCGGCCAGGTGTTCGAGGTACACGATGTCCGGCAGGTCGGGCTCACCGAACCGGAGCATCGTGAACGGCACTTCCGCTGCGTAACCGCTCAACGCGAAGGGAACGATCTGAAGGGTGACGGGACCGTCTTTCGTCACGCTGAGGAGATGGTCGATCTGGGCGAGCAGGACGCGGCGGCCGCCGATGGGCCGGTGCAGCACCGATTCGTCGATCACCGCCCACACCCGCGGCGCGCCCGGACGGGACAGGATCTTCTGCCGCTGCATGCGCAACGTGACCCGCCGCTTGATCGCGGGCGTGGCCAGCTCCGGTCTGCCGTGGCTCGCGATCGCCATCGCGTACTCCTCGGTCTGGAGCAGACCGGGCACGTACTGGGTCTCGTAGGTCAGGATGCGGGACGCCGCCTCCTCCAGGCCGACGTAGTCCTGGAACCAGTCCGGCATCAGGTCGGTGTACCGGTGCCACCACCCCGGCGAGTTCGACCGGCGGACCATCTCCAGGAACTTGGCCCGCGCGGCCTCGTCGTTCACCGCGTACATCGTGAGCAGGTCGCTCACGTCGCGTTCCTTCAGGCCGACGCGGCCCAGCTCCATGCGGCTGATCTTGGACTCGGACCCTCGGATGGCGTAGCCGGCGTCCGCGCGGCTGATCTCGGCGGCCTCGCGCAGGCGGCGCAGCTGGGCGCCGAGCACGATGCGCAGCGCGGTGGGGCCGCTCTCCCTCTCCGGCGTGGGCTCACCAGTCGCCATCGCCGATCCTCCCGACCGTCATGCCCGTCCACCCGAACAGCGGTTGCGCCCGGGGAGGGCGAACTCGCATCGTCACTGAACGTACACCCATGATCTTTCCCGGTAGGCCGCACGCGGCCCGCTCCGGCGGCGAGCCCATACGCTTACGCTAAAGCGGACTGTGACGCGGTGCACACACATCACCCTTCTTCCCCCGTAATGCGAGGTCACCACAATGCCGGGTACGTCCTCGGACGCCGCCGCCCCCGTCTACATCGACACCACCAAAGCCAGTATCGCCAGGGTTTACGACGCGTTCCTGAACGGCAAGGACAACTACGAGATCGACCGCGAGGTGCTGCGGCGCGTGCAGCAGGTCGCGCCGGAAGCGGCCACGCTGGCCGTGGACAACCGGAACTTCCTGATCAGGGCCACCCGATTCGTCGCGAGCCAAACGGGTATCAACCAGTTCCTCGACTGCGGCTCCGGTCTGCCCACCGCGGAGAACACGCACCAGGTGGCGCAACGGATTAACCCGGACGCACGAGTCGTCTACGTCGACAACGACCCTGTGGTACTGGCCCACGGCCGGGCGCTGCTGGAGGAGAACGACCAGACGCACTTCTCGGCGGCCGACATCTTCAACC
The DNA here is from genome assembly GCF_042678885.1 of Saccharothrix hoggarensis. Classification (GTDB taxonomy): domain Bacteria; phylum Actinomycetota; class Actinomycetes; order Mycobacteriales; family Pseudonocardiaceae; genus Actinosynnema; species Actinosynnema hoggarensis. The sequence goes on along the minus strand of NZ_JBHTLK010000050.1, from coordinate 16,148 downwards.
CGCAGGAGATCCTGAGCGACGAGGTCGTGCGCAAGCACATCGACTTCACCGAGCCGGTGGCGCTGTTCCAGCTCGGGACGCTGCACCACTACGACGGCGACGGGCTCTCGCCCGCCGAGGTCATGGCCCAGTACATCGAGGCCCTGCCGTCCGGTTCGTACGTCGCGATCTCGCACTTCCTCGACCCGGAGACCGAGGAGCACTCGGCCATCGCGCGCCGGATGGAGGAGACGTTCCTGCACTCCCCCATGGGCAGCGGGTGGTTCCGGACGCGGTCCGAGCTGCTGGAGCTGTTCACCGGTCTGGACCTGGTCGAACCCGGCCTGGTGATCTGCGCGGACTGGTGGCCGGACGGGCCGCGCCTCAAGGAGCTGGACGCGGTCAGCTACTGCATCGCCGGGGCCGTGGGCCGCAAGCCCTGACGGTCCCGGACGTACGACGGCCTCGTGCCCCGCGGGGGCGGCACGAGGCTTCGTCGCGCGCGATCGTCCTGTTCGGACGGTCCGAGTGGACGGTCCGCGACCCGGTGGTTGCGGGCTCAGCGGTTGAAGAACTCGACCAGGACCGGCACGGTGGCCTGGGGCTTGACCATGTGCGTCTGTCCCGGCAGGACGGTCAGCTCGCCCTGCGGCAACGCCGAGGCCAGGTGCCGCTGCGCGTTGCGCATGTGCTCGGGGCTCTTGCCGCCCGCGATCACCAGGGCGGGCACGTCCGCGCCGGACCAGCGGCCTGCGGGCGGCGGCGTGCCGCGCTGGAACTCGCCGACCAGCGCGAAGTCGTTCGGCAGCGTGTGCGCGACCGCCTTCAGCTTCTTCCACGGCGGCAGCACCTGGAACACCGCGACGACGAGGCCGGGCGTGCCGACGTACCGCATGAACAGCTTCACCGCGTCACCGCGACGCCCCTCCGCCACCGCGCGCTCCACCCGTGCCGGGAGGTCGGCGGGCATCGGGTCGTGCGTGCCGTCGACGACCATCGGCGACTCGTAGATCGCGATCCGCTCGGCGGCCACGCCGCGGTGCGCGGCCTCGGCGACGAGCGTGCCGCCGGACGACATGCCGAACAGCCGCGCCGACCCGCCGGCCTCCTCCACGAGCGCCGCGATGTCCTCGACCTCGCGCTCCACGTCGTACGGCGCGTCGGCGCCGCCGCTGCCGCCCCGTCCGCGCCGGTCGTAGGTGTAGACGGTGAAGTGCCCGGCCAGCGCCTCGGCCAGCTTCGTCGCCGGGCCGAACGCCCGGTGGCACAGCGCGCCGTCCACGATGATCAACGCCGGTCCGGACCCGATGCGCGTGTAGGCGATCGCGGTGCCGTCCTGGGAAACGACCTGTCCCATGATGTCCACTCCCTCAACGCGTCGCAGAGCGCAGCTTCGCCGCGACGGCGGACGCCCACAGCCACCCCACCACGGCGCCGCCGTACAGCAGCACCGTGCCGAACCCCGTGCCCAGGAAGGGCACCGGCGCGAGCGACAGCACGCCCGCCACCACGCTCGCCCGCGCCCACGGCCCCGGCAGCTTCCGGGCGAGCACGAAGAACGACGCCACCAGCGCCGGGAACCCGACGAAGAACGCCACGCCGTGCAGCACGCCGTGCCACGACAGCTCCGCGGCCTGGCCCTCGGGCGCGCCGGCCGGGAAGCCGAACGCCGGGTCGGCCACGAACACCCCGCCGCCGATCATGCCGACCGCGAAGACCGCGACGAGGACGGGCGCCCACGTGCCGATCGCGCCGGTGCGGCGCAGGCCGACCGCCGAGGCGAGGAAGAGCAGTCCACAGAGGACGAAGTTGGCGATCTGGAGCCACCCGCCGTCGCCGAGCGACAGGAAGCTGAACGGGTGCCGGGCCAGGTCGAAGCCGTCGCGGGTGAACGCCTGGGCGAACCCCGTGACCAGGTAGAGCGGGCCCGCGACGACACCGCAGCCCAGGAGCAGCCTGGTGGTGCGGGCGGACGTCGGCGTGACGTCCCCCGCGGGCCCGGTGGCGGGCAGGTTGGTGGGCACGGTGGCGGTCATGCGAGGTCTCCCATCCAGTCCGACCAGGCCCGCTCGTCGCGGCGGTCGTCGGCGAACACGTGGTGCATGGCGATCAGGACGCCGGGACGTCCTTGGAAGAACCGGTACATCGCGTCGGCCGTGCGGATGCCGACCGTCTGCGAGTTGGCGAAGTAGACGACGCCGTCCTCGCCGTCGAGGGTGACGGCGTCGCCGGTCTTCGGTGCGGCGCCGAGGCCGAGCTCGCGGCCGAGCCTCGCCCACGTCGCGGGCCAGTCGGCGACGCGCGGGCCGAAGGCGGTCACCGGTCGCGCGGTGCGGCCGGCGAAGTGGCGCAGGTAGGTGACGAGCGTGTTCCAGAACATCTCGCCGCCCGCGGTCATGGCCTCGAACTCGTCCTCCCAGTCGTCGCCGGGGAGGAAGCCGCTCGCGACCATGCGGAGGACCGTGCTGCCCTGGTCGCGACCCTCGATCAGGAACTCGTAGGACACGAACCGGCCGTCCGGCTCCTCCTCGCCGCCGTACGCGAGGCGCCTGCCGGGCTCCCAGGCCGTGACCGGGTGGCTTGGCGTGTAGGCGTGGAACGCCTGCCGGACGACCGCGCCCGGCTCGACCTCGTTGGAGCCCATGAACCACGAGTCGATGCCGGGGCCGGTGGCGATGGCCTCCCAGACCTGCTCGGGGGTGACGCCGGCCAGCTCGGCCTCGTTGACGCCTTCGAACGCGTGACCCATCGTCACTCCTCCGGGATGCTCGGGTGGACGGCGACGACGATGCGGTGCGCCCGCCCGCCGGCCGCGTCCTCGTCGTGGTACTTGGCGACCAGGCCCGTGACGGCGGTCGCCAGCTCCTCCGCGAACGCGGCGCGGTCGGCCGCCGACGCGAAGCGGACCTCGCCGTCGAGGGCGAAGGTGGCGACCTTCCGGCCCGCCTTGGACGCGCCGGTGAGGAGGTTGCCGACGTCGCGGACCAGGCGCGCGGCGACGGCCAGGAGCCAGCGCGCGGACAGCCGGTCGGGCGAGCGCCCGGGGTCGGGCTGCACGGCGGCCAGCGCCGCGGGCGAGATGACGTAGGACGCCGCCGTGGCCCGCATGACCCGTTCGGTCATGTTGCCCTTGCGGCGCTCCTCGGCCAGCTCGACCAGGCCGTGCTGCTCCAGCGTGCGCAGGTGGTAGTTCACCTTCTGCCGGGGCAGCCCGATCCTCGCCGCCAGCATGGTCGCCGAGCTCGGCTCGGCCAGTTCGGCGAGCAACCTCGCCCGGACGGGGTCCAGCGAGACCTCGGCGGTCGCCGCATCCTCGATCACTGCCACGTCAAGCATGGGAGAACCCTCGCACCGACGATTTCATTTGTCAAGACAAGCGGATTTGTCGGCGGCTCGATGCGAGGAGGTGCGTGGTTGGTGCGCGGCTCGTCAGGGGCGGTGCGCAGGGCGTGGGGAGTGTTCAGCGGTACCGGGCGGGGACGTCAGAAGAGCGGCAGCCGGTCGTCCTGTGAGCGCTGCTCGAAGTCGAGCAGGTGGCGCTTGCGCTCCAGCCCGCCGCCGTAGCCGGTGAGGTCGCCGCCCGACCCCACCACCCGGTGGCACGGCACGATGATCCCGATCGGGTTGCGGCCGTTCGCGAGCCCCACCGCGCGTGCGGCGGACGGCCGGCCGAGCCGTTGGGCCAGCTCGCCGTACGACACGGTCTCGCCGTAGGGGATCTCGCGCAGCGCCCGCCACACGGTCCGCTGGAACGGCGTCCCGACCGGGTCCAGCGCCAGGTCGAACGTCGTCCGCGTGCCGGCGAAGTACTCGGCCAGCTGCACGACCACGTCCCCGAAGGGCGCGGGGTCTTCGGGACCGAACGTGTCGCCGGCGGGCCGGTGCCGCTGGTTCGTCATGTACAGGCCGGACAGCACGCCGTCGTGCGCGACGAGCGTGAGCGGTCCGACGGGGCTGTCGACGGTGGTGTGGCGGGCCGGGGTGTGAGCGGCCGCGGTGTGCGCGCTCTTCGAGGGCTGGGTGGTCGAGGGCATGGGGACGTCCCTTCAGGCGGGCAGCCGGTTGACCGCGTGGTCACCGGTGGCCCAGAGGTGTTGGACGGCGTACGCGCGCCACGGCCGCCACACCTGCGCGCGCCGCACCAGGGCGGCGGGGGTGTCGGGCAGGCCGAGCGCGCGGGCGGCGAGGCGGATGCCGAGGTCGGTGGGGATGAACGCGTCCGGGTCGCCGAGTGCGCGCATGGCGATCACCTCCACCGTCCACGGGCCGAACCCCGGCAGCGCCGCGAGGTCGGCCCGCGCCTTGTCCCAGTCCGCGCCGACGCCGAGGTCGAGCGAGCCGTCGGCCAGCGCCTCCACCAGGGCGCGGAACGCGGTCCGGCGTGATCGGGGCATGGCCAGGAGGGACGGGTCGGCGTCGGCGAGCGCCTCCGGCGTCGGGAACAGGTGGGTGAGGCCGTCGTCGGCGATCGGGTCGCCGAGCGCCCGGACGAGCCGCCCGGCGTGGGTGCGGGCGGCGGCCGTGGACACCTGCTGGCCCAGCACGGCGCGCACGGCGAACTCGGCGGGGTCGACGGTGCCCGGCACGCGCCGGCCGGGCTCGGCGGCCACCACGGGTGCGAGCAGGGGGTCCCCGCCCAGCTGCTCGTCCACCGCGACCGGGTCGGCGTCGAGGTCGAGCAGGCGGCGGCAGCGGGCGATGGCGATGGACAGGTCGCGCAGGTCGCTGAGCGCGAGTCGGCACGCCACGTGGTCGGTCTCCGGGCTCAGCGCCACGACGGCGTGCCCGTGCGGCAGCCGCAGGGTGCGCCGGTACGCGCCGTCACGCCACTCCTCCACGCCCGGCACGGCGGTCGCGGCGAGGTGGCCGAACAGGTTGTCGGGCCGCAGGGGCGCCCGGAACGGCAGGCGCAGCGACAGGACGCCGGGCACGTCGGGGGCGTGGCGGGCGGGCCGGCGGCGGGTGCGCAGCCCCGTCGGAGACAGGGCGAACACCTCGCGCACCGTCTCGTTGAACGCCCGCACGCTCGCGAACCCGGCGGCGAGCGCGACCTCGGCCATCGGCAGCGCGGTGGTCTCGATGAGGAGCCGCGCGGTCTGCGCGCGCTGCGCCCTGGCCAACGCGAGCGGTCCCGCGCCGAGTTCGGCGAGGAGCAGCCGTTCGACCTGCCGGACGCTGTAGCCGAGGCGCGTGGCGAGGCCGGGCACGCCGTCGCGGTCCACGACGCCGTCGGCGATGAGCCGCATGGCCTTGGCGACGGAGTCGGCGCGGTGGTTCCACAGCGGCGATCCGGGACTGGCGTCGGGGCGGCACCTCTTGCACGCCCGGAATCCGGCTTGTTGGGCCGCAGCCGCGCTCGGGTAGAACCGCATGTTCTCGACCTTGGGCGGAGCAACCGGACAACTCGGGCGGCAATAGATCCGGGTGGTCAGGACGGCGGTGAAGAACCACCCGTCGAACCGGGCGTCTTTCGACCGCACGGCCCGCGCACAACGTTCCGCGTCTTCGTGCACCGCACCAGCATCGGTCAGCGGCCGGCTCGTTCGCCGGCGGAAATGCGACATGGAGGAAAACACCGCCCGACCGGTCGCGCCACACGGCGTTGTGCGGCACTTTCCGGGCGGACGCCCGCCCGGCGGACGTTTTCCGGGCGAGCACGTCCCCGGCGACGCCGGCCCGGCCGACCGGTCGGCGGGCCGGCGGGCACCGGCCTAACCGGGCAGCGGAGCGGCGAGGCGGGCCAGCAGGTCCAGCCGCACCTCGGCCCGGTCGTGGCCGTGCGCGTCGATCACCGTGCGCAGGATCGGGCAGACCCGTGCTTCACCGGCACACTCCCGGTCCTCACGGGCCGTGACCGGCGCCCGGCCGGTCCGCCCACGATCAACCCCGGTCGGCATGACAGGTCGCCGCACCATTCCACCGGCCGGGCCGGTTGGGTGCACAACGCTGAGAAGACCCCCAGGACCCCTCAGCGACGAACGCTCTGCCACTCGCGGTAGTTGTCTGCGAAACCACTTTGACCGGTCCCTTCGCACAACTTGACGACGTCACCGGAACGTCCTGGGCAGCTTGGCAGCGCAAGTCGTTAGGGTGGACTGCCCGGACCTACACCGGTCGGCAAATGACCTGTTCACGCGCTCACATCCGGTTTTCCGGTCCGGAACACCGGACTTCGAGGAGGCACGCCGCGGATGGCTGGTTCCGGTCAGGGGTCAGGTCCCCGCGCCGTGTTCGCGGAGCGGTTCGCGCTGCTGTACGCCGAGGCGGGCGACCCGCCGTTGAAGCGGGTGACGGAGTCCGTCAGCCGCGCGCGGCGCACCGACGAGCGCGGCCGACCGGTGCGGGCGACCGCCCAGCGGGTCAGCGACTGGCGTCGCGGCCGGAACGTCCCGGCCCGGTTCTCGGCACTCTCGGTAGTCCTCGAAGTCCTCATCGGCGAGGCCCGCAAGGCACGTCCGCAGCCCCCGGCGGCCGGGTTGTACGACCTCGACGCGTGGCGCGCGCTGTGGGAGGAGGCCCTGGCGAGCCCGGTGTCGTCACCGGAGGACGAGGACCCGCCGAGCTCCGACGAGATCGGCGTGTGCCCGTACCGGGGATTGGCCGCGTTCCAGCCCGAGGATTCCAGCTGGTTCTTCGGCCGGGAACGCAGCACCGCCGCGTTGGTGTCTCGATTGGGCAGTGCCGCGGAAACCGGCGGAATCGTGATGCTGGTCGGCGCTTCCGGCGCCGGCAAATCGTCATTGGTGCGCGCCGGCGTGATTCCGTCCATTCGGGACGGCGCGTTGGCGCTGGAAGGTTCGACGAATTGGCCGGCGGTCGTCATCACGCCCGGCGCGGACCCCGTGGCGGAATTGGTCCGGGAGATCCCGGAATTGTCCGACATCATGGACATGGCGCTGACCCTGGACGGGATGGACCAGGACCTGGTGTCGTCGGGGCACGGCCCGGACACGTTCCTGGGGCAGACGCTCATGGGCGTGCTGCGGTTCGCCGCGCAGATCCGGGCGGCGTTCGCGGCCTACGCGGAGCGGCACGGCGGCGACCGCGTGGTGGTCGTGGTGGACCAGTTCGAGGAGGCGTTCACGCTGTCCTCGGACGAGAACCGGGTGCAGGTGTTCGTGCAGGCGCTGCACGTGGCGTGCACCCCGGCGATCCCCGGCGGGACGGCGCCCGCGGTGGTGCTGGTGGGCGTGCGGGCCGACTTCTACGGCCGCTGCCTGGCGTTCCCGGAGCTGGCGGACGCGTTGCAGGACCGGCAGATGGTGCTGGGCCCGATGACGTCGGCCGAGCTGCGGGAAGCGGTGTCGCGGCCCGCGAAGGCGGCGGGCCTGCAGCTGGAGCCGGGGTTGATCGAGCTGATGCTGCGCGACCTCGGCGTGCGCAGCGGGCGGGCGCAGGCCAGGGCCGGCCAGGGCGCGTACGACGCGGGCGCGTTGCCGCTGCTGTCGCACGCCCTGCTGGCCACGTGGCAGCGGCGGCAGGCCGGGAAGCTGACCATCGCGGGCTACCGCTCCGCCGGCGGCATCCAGGGCGCGGTCGCGGCGACGGCCGAACGGGCGTGGGCCGACCTCGCGCCCGCCGCCCAGCTGGCCGCCCGGCCGCTGCTGCTGCGGCTGGTGCGCGTCGGCGAGGACACGCAGGACACCCGTCGCCGGTCCACCCGGCACGAGCTGGTCGACCAGGCGGCGAACCGGGCGGCGGGCGAGGAGGCGCTGGAGGTGCTGGCCCGCGCCCGGCTGGTGACGCTCGACGCGGGCTCGGTGGAGATCACCCACGAGGCGCTGCTCCAGGCGTGGCCGCGGCTGCGCAGCTGGATCGACCAGGACCGGGAAGGCCAGCTGCTGCGGCAGCGGCTTGAGGAGGACGCGGCGACGTGGGCGGGCCAGGACCGCGACTCGTCGCTGCTCTACCGGGGCGCTCGGCTGGAGACGGCCCGGCACTGGGCGGACGCGGCCGGACCCGAGGGCCTGACCGGCACAGCGCAGGACTTCCTGGCCGTGTCGATGCAGCACCGCAGACGGGCAGCGTGGGGCAGACGGGCCGCCGTGGCGTGCGTGGTGGTGCTCGCCCTGATCGCCGCGACCGCCGCCGTGGTGGCCGTGCGGCAACGTGACGACGCCGTGTTCCGGCAGGTGGTGGCGGAAGCCGACCGGCTGCAGGAGAGCGACCCGTCGCTGTCGGCCGAGCTGACCATGGTGGCGCACCGGATGCGGCCCGAGGACCGCGACGTGCGCACCCGGCTGCTGTCCACGCAGACGACGCCGCTGGCGATGCCGCTGCTCGGGCACACCGGACCGGTGTACCTGACGTCGTTCTCGCGCGACGGCAAGACGCTGGCCACCGCCAGCTACGACCAGACCGTGCGGCTGTGGGACCTGCGCGACCGCGACCACCCCAAGCCGCTCGGGTCGCCGCTGCCCGGCCACCGCAGCTGGGTGACGTCGGCGGTGTTCAGCCCGGACGGCCGCACCCTCGCCACCGCGGGCGACGACGGCACCGTGCGGCTGTGGGACGTCACCGACCCAGAACGCCCCCGTTCGCTGGGCGAGCCGCTGACGGGCGGCAACGGCACCATCTACCTGCTGGCGTTCACCCCGGACTCCCGGACCCTGGCCACCGCCAACGCCGACGGGACGGCCCGCCTGTGGGACGTGACCGACCCGTCCCGCCCGCAGCGGCTCGGCGAACCGCTCGGCCGGCACACCGGGCAGGTGCGGTCGGTGGCGTTCAGCCAGGACGGCGCGCTGCTCGCGACCGGCGGCGACGACCGGACCGTCGTCGTGTTCGACGTGCGCGACCGGACCGACCCCAAGCCGGTCGGCGGGCCCATCACCGGCTTCGACCACACCGTGCGGTCCGTCGCGTTCAGCCCGGACAACCGGGTGCTGGCCACCGGCAGCGAGGACCACGGCGTGCGGCTGCACGACATGACCGACCCGGCGTCGCCGCGGCTGCTGGGCCGTCCCATCACCGACCACACCGAGGGCGTGTGGTCGGTGGCGTTCAGCCCGGACGGCCGCGTGCTCGCGTCCGCGAGCGCCGACGGCACCGCCCGGCTGTGGAACGTCACCGACCCGGCGCACCCGTTGCCGCTGGGCAGACCGATGTCCGGGCGCAACGGCATCATCTACGCGGTCGCGTTCAGCCCGGACGGCCGGACCCTCGCCACCGGCAGCCACGACTCCTCCGTGCGGCTGTGGTCGATGCCGCACGGGGTGCTCGTCGGGCACGCGGCCCGCAGCATCGGCCCCCGCTTCACGCCGGACGGGCGGCGGCTCGTGTCCGGCAGCGAGGACCAGTCGATCCGGGTCTGGGACACGAGCGACCCGCACGACCCCCGGTCCAGCGCGGTGGTCACGCACGGCGCGCCCGTGTGGTCGCTCGCGCTGAGCGAGGACGGCCGGACGCTGGCCAGCGTCAGCGACAAGATGGTGCGGCTGTGGGACTTCGGCGACCCGGACCGGCCGGAGCCGCTCGGCGAGCCGATCGAGCTGGGCACCCGGTACAGCTCGCCGGTGGCGTTCCGGGGTGACGGGCAGGTGCTCGTCACCGGGCACGACGACGAGTCCGTGCAGCTGTGGGACATCCGCGACCGCACGCGGCCCGTGCGGCTCGGCGGGCCGCTCGTCGGGCACGAGGGGTACGTGCACTACGCCGGGTTCACGCCGGACGGCGCCACGCTCGTCACCGCCGGCGCCGACAAGACCGTGCGGCTGTGGAACGTCGCCGACCCCGGCTCCGCCCAGCCGCTCGGGCACCCGCTGACCGGGCACCACGCGGCGGTGCGGGGCGGCGACATCAGCCCCGACGGCCGCACCCTCGCCACCGCGAGCGACGACCGCACCGTCCGGCTGTGGGACCTGACCACGCCGAACCGCGCCAAGCAGCTCGGCACGCCGCTCACCGGTCACGTCGAGGGCGTCGTGCTGGTGGCGTTCAGCCCGGACGGGCAGATGCTAGCCAGCGGCAGCGAGGACGGCACCGTCCGGCTGTGGGACGCGCACGACCTCCAGCGCGCCGCGCCGCTCGGGCAGGTGCTCAGCGGGCACGACGGGTCGGTGCGGGACATCGCGTTCAGCCCGGACGGCACCATGCTCGGTTCCAGCAGCTCCGACAGCACGGTTCGCCTGTGGGACCTCGACCTCCAGCACGTGATCGACCGCATCTGCACCAAGACGATGGGCGTGCTGCCGGAGGAGAAGTGGGCCGAGCACCTGCCGCAGCTGGAGTACGAGCCGCCCTGCCCCTGATCGCGCACCCGGCAACGCGTCCGGCAACACATTCGGCAACACTGTGAAACATCGGTGCGATCGCGACTCGTGGACTTCCGGTGGATCGTGACTAGGTTCTACAGATCATGCGTTCACTTGCCTGGGCGGGGAGCCTGCGGGCGGCGATCACGGCGCTGACCGGGATCACCGCGCTCTACATGAGTCTCGTGGTGTTCGGGAACGTCACCGACTACGACACCAACCACGCGTTCGTCCAGCACGTGCTCGCGATGGACACGACGTTCGGGTCGCCGAACACGTCGTGGCGCGCGATCACCAGCCCGACTCTGGTCACCATCGCCTACGTGCTGATCATCCTGTGGGAGGCGGCCACCGCCCTGGTGCTGCTGGCCGGGTTCGTGTCCTGGCTGCGGCGGCGCGAGGAGGTGGCGCGGCGGCTGACGTCCACGGGCTGGGTGATGCAGGTGCTGCTGTTCGGGGGCGGGTTCATCGCGATCGGCGGTGAGTGGTTCCTGATGTGGCAGTCGAAGGACTGGAACGGGTTGTCGGCCGCGTTCCAGAACTTCGTCGTGGCCGCCCTCGGCCTGATCCTCCTGCACGCCGGCAAGCGCGACTGACCTCCCCCCACTCGTCGTCGGGCCTCCGGAGGCCGCCCCCGCCGCGGCGGTCTCCGGTCCCCTGCCCGGTCTTCTGATCAGCCACCGGACAGCGCCGGCGCAGGTTCTGACGCCGACGATCGGCGCCGGTGGCTACTTGTCGGCCCAGAAGTCGAGGCGGTGGGTCGCCCGGTAGTCGACGCCGGTGATGGCGTCCGGCGCCAACGACTGGACGTGCCGGTCGCCGTCCCCGAACGCGGGCCACTTGGGCAGGCCCTCGCCGTTCGGGTCGCCGGTGTGGGCGAACCTCGACCAGTACCGGATCATCACGTCCGACAGCTCGCGCTGCCCACCGGTCAGGTCGCCTTCCGGGAACAGGTAGCCGATGTCCGTGCTGTGGCTCGCTCCGTGCTCGGAGGCCGCCGGGTCGGCGAACTCGAACGCGTACGTCGGCGTGTGCGCGGACAGCAGTTCGTGCTGCCGGAACGTCGCCCTCGCCCACACCCGGTCCGTCAGGACGGCCGCCCACGCCTCGGACGGGTCGGCGAAGGCGGTCAGCGGGTACTCGCGGGCCACTTCGTCCGCCTTCTCGCCGAACGCCGCCGCGAGGAGCGCCGGGTAGTCGTCGGCGGTGACGGGGCCGCGGAACAGCGCCACGATGCCCCGGTGCTCGTCGCGGGTGTTGCCGGCGAGGACCGGGATCTTCGCGAACTCGCCCTTCGCCAGCGCGTCGGCGGGGACGTCCGGCAGGTCGGCGTTGCCGTAGCCGAAGGGCTGGAAGATGTTCATCACCTGCGGGTGGGCCAGGAGCGTCGCGGCGGGCAGGGCGCGCAGGCAGTCGACGTCCGCGCAGCCCAGCTCGGCGGCGACGCCCTGACCGAGGCCGGCGATCTCGGCCGTGTCCCGCCAGGCGAGCCACGGCAGCGCGCCCAGGCCGGGGTACCACGCTTCCGCGGGCAGGTCGACCAGCGCGAACCCGCTGTGCATGATCACCTTGTCGACCAGGCCGCGCGACTTCGGCGACACCAGGTGCGCCGCCGCCGACGACGCCCCGTACGAGACGCCGAACAGCGTGACGTTGCCCGGGTCGCCGCCGAAGCTCCCCGCGTTGCGGCGCACCCACTCCAGCGCGGCGCGCTGGTCCTGCAGGCCGAACGTGCCCGAGCCGTCCAGGCCCGGCAGGCCGAAGCCGCCGAACACGCCGAGCCGGTAGTTGATCGTCACGACGACCACGTCGCCCTGGGTCGCGAGCGCGGCGGCGTCGAAGTGGTGGCCCGCGCCGATCGCGCCGTCGCCGTGCACCCACACCATGACCGGCTTGCGGCCCTCGGTGGACGGTGTCGTGACGTTGAGGAACAGGCAGTCCTCGTCGTCGGCCGTGACGTCCGAGTACGACGACCCGACCTGCGGGCACGGGTTGCCGGGCGCGGTGGCGTCCCGGACACCGTCCCACGGTCGGGGCGGCGCCGGGGCCTGCCACCGCAGCTCGCCCTTCGGCGGCGCGGCGTACGGGATGCCCTGGAAGACGGTGTGGTCGGCGCGGACCGCACCGCGCAGCTCACCGCTCTCAACCCGCACCGTGCCGCGGTCGTCGCCCTTCCCGTTGTCGGCCACGTCGTTCCCCCCGCATCCCGCAACGGTGCCGAGCAGGGCTGTCGCCACCGCTCCGATGAGTGCCCACGTCCCCCGACGCATGCGCCTACCCCCTTGTCGTGGCGAGCTCCACCATGGTGATCAGCTCGCGTTCGCAGAGGTCGAGGTCGACCTCCGCGTGCTCGCCCGCCCGCGCCAGCACGCCGTTGCGCAGGGCCAGGACGAAGATCGCCATCGCGTCCGCGTCGAACTCGCGGAACTCACCCCGCCGTTGGCCGTCCCGCAGCAGGACCGCCATCTCACGGTGGTCGTCGTCGGCGCTGTCCGCAGCGGACACGTGCGGCCCGACCTGCAGGAAAGCGATCATGTGCGACCGGTGGTCCCGCATGAACCGCAGGTTGGCGCTCAGGAACGCCCGCAGCTCGCCGGCGGCGGTCGTGTCGCGGTTCATCCGTTCGAGGACGAACGCGGCGAACTTCCGCCGCACCTCCGCGTACACCTCGTCGACCAGCTCCTGCTTGCCCTTGAAGTGGTACGAGATCAGGCCCGTGCTGCTCAGCCCCGCCCGTGCGGCGATCTGCTTGAACGAGGTCGCCGCGTAGCCCAGCTCGGCCAAGGTCTCGATCGCCGCGGCCACGATCTGCGCCCGGCGGGCCTGCTCGGTGAGCGACTTTGCTCGCATGAGCAAAATTTAGCACGGACGAGCAAGAACTTCACCCGTCGGAGAGGGCGCCTCCCGAACGACGATGGGGGTGTGAGGTCACCGGAGGCCCGTCCCGACCCGGCGTTCGCGCTGCTGGAGCTGTACGACGCCGCGCTGCCGCAGGTGTACGGCTACCTGCTGGCCAGGTGCGGCGACCGCGCGCAGGCGGAGGAGCTGACCTCGGAGACGTTCCTGGCGGCGGTCCGGTCGGCGCGCACGACGGGTGGCCCGGTCACCCCGGCGTGGTTGATCGGGGTCGCCCGGCACAAGCTGGTTGACCACTGGCGTCGCCGGGAGCGGGAGGAGCGCGGCCTGCGGCTCGTCCACGAGGAGCAGCAGGTCGAGGACCCGTGGGAAGGCGAGATCGACGCGATGCAGGCACGCCAGGTCCTGGAGCGGCTCGGTGCCCACCACCGGTGCGCGCTCACCCTGCGGTACCTCGACGGCCTGCCGGTGCCCGAGGTGGCGCGGCTGATGGGCCGCACGGTGCACGCGACCGAGTCCCTGCTGACCCGCGCCCGTGCCGCTTTCCGCCAGGCGTGGACCGGGGGTAGCGATGACTGACCCGTTCGAAGGGCTTCGGCTGCCGGTTCGAGCCGTCGACCCGGACCCCGCGTTCGCCGACCGGCTGCGGGAACGGTTGGAGCGCGAAGTGCTGATCGGAGGAGGAGAAGGAGGAGGGAGAAGAGAGGTGGATGCGGTGAGTGGGACGCGAGACGACGCCCGGCACGCCCAGCCGTCGGCCGGCGAGCCGATGGGTGCCCAACGGGACGACGCCGGACGAGGTGGTGCCGGACGAGGTGGCGCCCAGCCGGAGAGCGGTGAGCGAGGGGGCGCGACGTACGCGACCGTGGTGCCCTACCTGGCGGTCCGGGACGCGCGGGCCGCGATCGACTTCTACGTCGAGGTGTTCGGCGCGACCCGGCGGGGCGAGGTGGTGGTCATGGACGACGGGTCCGTAGGACACGCCGAGATCGCCATCGGCGACTCCGTGCTCATGCTCGCGGAGGAGTCGGCCGAGTACCGGAACCTCGCGCCCGGGGCGGGCGGGGTGCACCCGATGCACCGCGTCGAGGTGTCCGATGTGGACGCGACGGTCCGGCGGGCCGTGGCCGGTGGCGGCACGGTGCTGCGGGCGACCGCGGACACCGGGCACGGGTACGGCGCGACCCTGCTCGACCCCTTCGGGTACCGGTGGATGGTCGCCGCCCGAACCGAGGCAGACCCGACCGACGCCGCCGCGAGCACGCCCACGGGCGCGCCGCCGCACGGGCACGTCGCCTACCACACCCTCACGGTGCCGGACGACGAAGCCGCCAAGCGGTTCTACGGCGCGGTGCTCGGGTGGCGGTTCGCGCCCGGTCGCGTGGAGCACGGGTGGCAGGTCGAGGGCACCGGCCTGCCCGCCGCCGGGCTCTGGGGCGGGCAGGGGCGCGGCGGCTGGAAGCTGATGTACGCCGTGGACGACCTGGCCACCGCCGTGGCACGGGTGCGCGAGCACGGCGGCACGGCGAACGAGCCGGAGCGGCTGCCGTACGGGCTCTCCAGCGAGTGCGTGGACGACCAGGGCGTCGAGTTCTGGCTGTGGCAGCGGTGAGGCGAAGCGGTTCATGAGTCCATGCTCGAACATGCGTTCGAGCATGGCAAGATCACGATCGGGTGGTCGTGGTCAGCCGACGATCTGGCGGAGCTGGTCCAGCAGCTCCGCCCGGCTGCCACAGCCCAGCCGCTGCCGGATGCGGGCCATGTGGTGCTCCACCGTCTTCGCCGAGATGAACAACCGGTCGCCGACCTGCTTGTACGTCAGCCCGCCGACGACCAGCTCCGCCACCTCGCGCTCGCGGTCGCTGAGCTTCCCGGCGTCGGCCTCCACCACCGGCTCGGGCTGCTTGCGCGCCGCCCCCGCGCCCCGCCCCTGGAGCAGCCGGGCGCAGTCGAGCAGCCGCACCATCGCCTGCCGGTCGGACGTCCGGATCGCGGCCTGACCGGCCAGCCGGGCCGCGTCCCACCACTGGCCGACGGCGTGCAGGCCGCGCGCGGCGTCCTCGACCTGGTCCGCGTCCACCTTGCCCGCCAGCACGTCGAGCCAGCTCTCGGCCGCGACCGACACGATCCCGGCGTACCGGCTGCGGTCCCGGCACGCCGCCAGCGACGCCGCGTGCTCCTCCGCGACGGACGTCTCCTCGGCGATGATCGCCGCGTGCAGCGCGCTCCAGTGCAGCGGCACGGCCCACAGGCACGGATCTCCCAAGTCCCGCAACAGGTTCCGCGCCGCAGTGAGGTGCGGCGCGAGCCGGTGCTGGTCGCGCAGCCGTGCCGCCGCGGTGGCGAACTCGCCCAGCGGCAGGAACGCGAACAGGTCGACGGGGTGCCGCAGCACGGCCTCGCACGCCTGCTCCCACGTGCGCTTCAACGTCGCCAGGTCGCTGTTGCGCCGGGCGATCCCGATCTCCAGCGCCACCGCGAACAGCCAGTCGCGCGGCTCCAGCGGCCGCCCGACCTTCCGCAGCGCCACCACCGTCTCCCGCGCCTGCGCGAGGTTCCCGCGCTGCATCGCGATCCAGCCGCGCAGCAACCGGTGCCGCACGGCCATCAACGTGCCGCCGAGCGACGTCGCCACCGCCCGGTCCAGCACGGACTCGGCGACGCCGGGCTCACCGCTGTGCAACGCCACGAGCGCGGCCAGCGCGGCGGGTGTGTCGGGCAGCAGCACGGCCCTCCCGGCCGGTTCCAGCAACCCCGCCGCACGCACCAAAGTGGACAGTGAGGTGGTGGCGGAGGACGTGACGGACTCCACGACCCCTTGCGCCATCAGGGAAGCGCCGCCGTCGAGCATGGTCGGCGGCGCGACCGGCAACGCGGCCGCGGGCAGCCGTCCCGTCCCGACCTGCCCGATCACCGCGAACGCGGACGACGTCGAGCTGGGCGACCACCGGTGCAGCTCGGTGCTGCGGGCGAGCTGGCCGCGGTGCGCCAACGCGATCGCGGCCACCTCCGCCGCCGCGCCGCGGTGCGCCGGGTCGCCGACGGCGGTCACCTGGTCGG
>NZ_JBHTLK010000049.1:0-36804 GCF_042678885.1 Saccharothrix hoggarensis | reverse complement strand
GCAGGCGCTGTCGCTGCTCGCCTCCTGGGCAGCCTCCGAGACCGGCATCGTGCCAACGCCCGAACGCTGACCGTCGCGCGCAACCGCCCACTGTGGACGCCTGCAGGACCGGGCCTGTGCCGATGCCCTGTCAGTCACCTGTGGACAGTCCCTTCCCCACGCGAATGTCAGCGCCTTTCCTGCCAACGGCTACCGGCCGGCCGATCAGGAATCGTTCGATCGGCCGGCCGGTACGCCCGTGGCTCGATTGCTCAGTACACGTACGGCCAGCCGTTCTGGTCCCAGCCGAGTTTGTTGATGCCGAGCAGCGGGTTCCCGTTGTCGGCGTAGTAGTGGTAGAAGAGGATTGATCCGTCGGTGTCGTCCAGGTACTCCTGATGGCCGGGGCCGTGGATGTTGCCGCGACCGGCCAGGATCTCCGTGCCACCGCCGGACATCATCGACACCCCGTCGCGGTCGGTGAACGGGCCGTTGACCGAGGTGGAGCGGCCCACCATGATCCGGTAGTCGCTGGCGGCGCCCCGGCAGCAGTAGTCGAAGGAGACGAACAGGTAGTAGTAGCCGCCGTGGCGGACGAGGGTGGCCGCCTCGATGGGGAGCTGCGGGAATGGCGCGTTCCGGCTGGCGATGTTGATGAGGGTCGAGTCGGCGCGCTTGCCGGTCACCGGGTCGAGCCGGAACTGCTTGAGACCGGAGTAGTAGGAGCCGAGGGTCAGCCACCAGCCGCCCTGGGTGTCGATGGTCAGGGTCGGGTCGATGGCGTTGAAGTTCTCCCCGGTGCGCGACTCGTAGATCAGGCCTTCATGCCTCCACGACCCCGCGGCGCCGGTGGTGCTGGTGGCCAGGAAGATCGCCGAGCGCGAGGAGCCGACGCTGGAGGCCGAGTAGTACATGTAGTACCGGCCGTTGACGTAGGTGAGGTCGGGGGCCCATATCTGGTTGCTGTTGTTCGTGTACGGGTGGGCCCACGGGACTCCGCCGGGGAACGCCGAGCCCGCGTTGCGCCAGTCGGTGCGGTCGTTGGAGGTCTTCAGCGGAATGTTGTCCCCGGTGGACGCGAGGAGATAAGTGCCGTTGGACCGCTTGACCACCGTGGGGTCGTGCACGCCGATGTCACCGGTGACCAGACCGGGACGAGGGTAGGGAGGCCGGTCGCCGGTCCGGATGAGCTGCCACTGCTGGTTCGCGCCGCCCAGGTCGGTGTACTGGGAGACGCGGCCGCCGTCGGCGGTGGACCATCCCCACACCTCCAGGGCCTTGCCGCTGTTGCGGTTGATCAGGCGGATGTGGCCGCCCTCGCTGTCGCTGACGCGGAACTGTTGGTTGGTGCCGTTGTGGTCGGTCCACAGCGCGACGTTCGCGCCGTCGGCGGTGGAGGCGGCGGCGATGTCGAGGACCTTTCCGCTGTGCACGGAGCGCAGCCGGTAGTAGCCGCCGCCGGAGTCGACGAACTGCCACTGTTGCCAGGCGTTGTTGTTGCGTGCCCACTGGCCGATGGGGGCGCCGTTGGCGGTGCCCTGGTTGAAGACCTCCAGGACCTTGCCGCTGTGCCGGTTGGCCAGGATGTAGGTGGCGTTGGTGTCGATGTAGGCCGCGCTGGCCGGGGCCGCGGCCACGATCGCCTGGACGAGCGAGACCAGGATCGCGACAACCACCATGATCGCGGTGGCGACCCGGGGGCGGATGCGCCGCCGACTGGAAGGGGGTGCGATGGTGTCCATGGAAGACCTTTCGTTCCGGACGAAGGTCGAGATGACGCACAGGCGGATAGCACTGACATTCGCGAGGTTTTCTACTTGCACACGCTGCCCTCGCGCACGACTCATGTGTCCTGGGATTGGCCCCGATGGTCGCGTCGCCGCGGGTGACTGCTGTGCCGAGAGCGGTGCTCGCCGCCGCGGCGAGCACCGCTCTGCGGTTGGTCGTCAATCCTCCTCGACGTCCATCGGTGGTCAGACGACGGTCGGCCAGCCGGCGGCGTCGTAGACCAGGCGGTTGATGCCCAGCAGTGGCGCGCCGTTGTCGGCGTAGTAGTGGTAGAACAGGATGTCGCCGTCGGTGTCGGCGAGCACGGCCTGGTGGCCGGGGCCGTGGATGTTGCCGTGGCCGGCCAGGATCTCCGTGCCGCCGCCGGAGGTCATCGCGCGGCCGCTGCGGTCGACGTAGGGGCCGGTGACGCTGGTGGAGCGGCCCACCATGATGCGGTAGTTGCTCTGGGCGCCGCGGCAGCAGTAGTCGAACGAGACGTACTGGTAGTAGTAGTTGCCGCGCTTGACGATGAACGGCGCCTCGATCGCGCCGTTGTAGGCGATGGAAGTGATCGAGGTGCCCTGCCGCAGGCCGGTGGCGGGGTCGAGCGGGATGAGCTTGATGCCCGACCAGAACGAGCCGAAGTTCAGCCACCAGCGGCCCTGGTCGTCCACGACCAGGTTCGGGTCGATGGCGTTGAAGTTGTCGGCCGGACGGGACGACACGACCAGGCCGCGGTGGGTCCACGTGCCGGGGTTGCCGCTGGGGCTGGTGGCCAGGAAGATCGCCGAGTTCATGGAACCGAAGGTCGAGGCCGAGTAGTACATGTAGTACTGGCCGTTGCGGAAGGAGATGTCCGGCGCCCACAGCTGCGGGCTGTTGTTCGTGTAGGCGTTGGCCCACGGCGTGCCGCCGGGGAACGCGGCACCGATGTTGCGGAAGGCGATCCGGTCCGTGGAGGTCTTCAACGGGATGCCGTCGCCCGTGTACGCGACCAGGTAGCTGCCGTCGGGGCGCTTGACGACGGTCGGGTCGTGCACGCCGATGTCACCGGTGACGTAGCCGGGGTTCGGGTAGGCAGACCGTCCGGTGGACCAGCGCTGGTTGGGCGCACCGGTGCAGCTCCACAGGATCACCCGCGTGCCGTTGGCGGTGCCGTGGTTGAGCACGTCCAGGCACAGGTTGGACTGGGTGGCGGTGATCGTGCCGTCGCCGTTGCGCCGGAACTTCTGGTTCGCCGCGCCGGTGCAGTTCCAGCTCACCAGCCGGGTGCCCGGCGCGGTGCCGAAGTTGTAGGCGTCCAGGCACCGGGTGCCGTCGAACGTCCGCATCTCGCCCGCGGCGGTGAACTCCCAGCCCTGGTTCACCTGCCCGTTGCAGTCCCAGATCTGCACTTCGGTGCCGGGGGTGGCGTTGTTGTCCACCACGTCCAGGCAGCGACCGGACCCGGCGCCGACGAGGGATGGACCGATGACGGCGGACGCCGTGGGCGCGCTGACCAACGTGGTCAAGAGCGCGGCTATGAGCAGAAGGGCTCCGGTGAGCCGGGATCGAGCGGTCGACATGGCTGCCTCCATTGGCAACGGATGTGTGGTGATCGACGAACGGCTTGGGGTCGGGGACATGGGCGTGCAGCACTGCCCGGTGGACGGTGCGCGGTGACGTGGTCCGCGCACCGAACCCGGCAGGCTCGCGATCGTCAGGCTTGCGGTGAGGTCATGGTGAACGAGGCGTCACGGGCGAACACCGTGTCCGTGCTCCTCAGGTCCAGGCGCATCTCGAAGCCGAAGTGCCGCAGGTAGCGGCCGGGGAAGTTGTAGGACTCGAAGGAGGTGGAGCCGCCCCCGGCCAGGCCCTCCCGGCCGCAGAAGGTCGCGTCACCGCGGAAGACGGCCGATCCGTCGTTGCGGGCGAGCACGAGCTTCATGTAGCTGTGACGCAGGTAGTGGCCCGGGAAGTTGACCGACTCGAACGAGTAGCAGTTCCCGTTGGCCAACCCGCCGAC
Source organism: Saccharothrix hoggarensis (assembly GCF_042678885.1). Taxonomy (GTDB): domain Bacteria; phylum Actinomycetota; class Actinomycetes; order Mycobacteriales; family Pseudonocardiaceae; genus Actinosynnema; species Actinosynnema hoggarensis. The sequence continues at coordinate 33,050 of NZ_JBHTLK010000049.1, read as the reverse complement.
GACGGTGAACGTGGCGTCGGCGCGATCGGTGGCGGTGCCGACGGGTTCGACGTAGGCGACGTTGTTGCGGTGCCTGACATACCGGTCGGGGAAGTTGACCGAACGCACCCAACGCCTGCCCGTCGGCACCGCCGTGCTGTCACCAACGTTCTCCCGCAGCACGGTGAAGTGGCGCGCGGTGCCGGACAGCTCCGACAGCTCGACCTTGGCGCCGAAGGTGTTCAGGTTGGAGCTGTCCGCGTAGAAGTAGCGCCTGGCGCCGTACTGGTCGAAGTAGATCCGCCATCGGCCGTCGGGCAGCTGCACGAGCGCGGGTCCTTCGAGGCCCGAGCCCCAACCCGCCCAGTCGCCGGTGCCGACGAACTGCCACGGGCCGTTGAGCGACGTCGCGGTGGCGTGCTCGATGTACTTCGTCGTCTCGTTCTTGAGGAAGTTGTGGTACGTCCCGCCGTCTTTGACGATGAAGCTGTCGATGTAGTTGGCCGGGATGCCCAGCGCCACCGGTGCGGTCCACGCCGACAGCGAGCTGTCGGTCGCGGTGATCCGGTAGGGCCGGAACTGGCCCGCGGTGCCCGTGGTCGACGCCGAGAAGACGACGTGCACGCTGCCGTCGGTGTCCTTGAACCACTCCGGGGCCCACGTGCTGCCGGTGGAGCCGTTGAGGCCGACGGTGACGTTGCGCAGGAACGTCCACGTCGTGTAGTCGGCGCTGCGGGCGAAACCGATCGTGTTCCCGGTCCAGCCCGTGGTGTAGACGATGTAGTAGTAGCCGTCGGTGTGCCGGATGACGCTGGGGTCGCGGATCAGCCCGGACGGCGGCGTGTACGCGTTGGAGCGAACCAGGTTGAAGTTCGTCCCGTTCGCCGAGTCGTACACGTACATGTTCGACTCGCTGCTGTTGGTGAACGCCGTCATCACGTAGTGCGGCGCAGGACCTGCCGCGTGCGCGGCGGGCTGGTGTACCAACAGTGAGGCGGCCAAGGTGGTCAGCAGGGTCGCCGCGGCGGCGGCGATCCTCGAGCGGGGGGACGTCATTGTCTCTCCTCGGAACGGACTGCGTGCAGCGTCGGCTGCAGCGGCCTTGCCGATAAGCCGGTCACCACCGGCGGCAGCGCTGTGGCGCTGGAGGAGCACGGCCGGGGTGCCGACCGCCCGCACCATGTTTACGTCAACATGGCGCGGGGTGGTACATGGCGCGTAAAGAGCGGGAGTTGCCGGAAGCAATGTTCACGTTAACATCCTGTGGTACTTCAGTGTCTGCGCAAGGCCACGCGGATGTCAAGAGCAAGGTCACCGCCAACTCGCGATCCGGTGCCCGGCACCGTCCACCGCTCGGCCACCCGCGGCGTCACCGCACGCGCGGCGGGGCGGTGCCCTGGCGCTCGACCAGCCGGGCGGGCACCAGGACGTACCGGGCTCGGTCGCCCCGAGCCGGACCCTCCCCCAGCCGGGCCGCACGTCGACAGGTCAGCGGCGGCCTGATCAACGAGCGGGAGCCCACAGCAACCTGACCGCGGCTCAGACCGCACGACCGACTTCGGCGCCCGACCGGGGCGGGGGCCACGAGCGGCCCCCGCCCCGTCTGAAGGGCGTAGTCAGTCCTGTCGGTCGTGCAGGTCCCGTCGTGGAATGAGGCTCAGCGGTGCGGGGTCATCCCGTCAGCCTGAAGGTCGCGTCGGCGCGGCCGATGGCATCGGAGATCTGGTGCAGCCGCAGCTGGTAGTCCTGGTGGCGGATGTAGCGGTCGGGGAAGTTGTAGGACTGGAACGACGACCAAGACAGGTCGGCCAAGCCCGCGACCTGGCGGAAAGCGGTGTCGGCCTTGAACGTCGCGCTGCCGTCGTCGGCCGCCAGAACGAAGTCGAAACCGCTGTGCCGCAGGTAGTGGCGGGGGTAGTTGACCGACTGGAACGACACGGTTCCCGCGCCTGCCAGGCCGGGGACCAAGCGGAACTGGGCGTCCTGGGCGGGGTTGACGTTCGGGTCGATGCGCGCGTCGAAGTCGACGTGGCGGATGTAGCGGTCGGGGAAGTTGTAGGACTGGATGCGGTTGACCGGAGCGACCGACCCGGCCGCGTAGCCGGCGGCGGCGATGTTGGCCTGCACGGCGTCCTCGGTGGCGTTGGTCGGGTAGCCCGAGGTCATCACGCCTTCGTAGAAGGTGCCGGCACCACCGATGCTGTTGTCACCACCGATGCCGAGGAGGATTCCGCCTTCCTTCTGCATCGGGTGGTAGCCGTTGGGGCGTGGCCCGTCGAAGGTGGTCGACAGTCCACCGGACTGGGCGTTGCCGCTGCGGATGGCCCAGTGGTTGGGCTCGCCCTTGACGATCGCCGTGACGAACCGGTGCGTGATAGTCGGGTTCGGGTTGTAACGGGGGTTCACGCCGGAGAACAGCCCCCACTCCAAGTCGGCCATGACCCACGGGCCGGGGCCGTCCCCGGACCCCCACCAGTTGTTGGAGCCGAAGTAGACGGTCTCCATGATGCCCTGCCGGTCGGCCTTGCCGTCGGTCTGCGCGTTGCCGTAGTCGAAGCAGCAGCCGTCGCTGTAGTGCGTGCCGTCGAGGACGGCGTAGATGCCCTCCGGCTGGTCGCCGGTGGCGATGCCGTTGGTCCTGTTGTTGCGGTAGCCGGTGCCGGGCGAGATGAACACGCCGTACGCCTTCTGCCCGCCGACGGTCACCGGCGCCGCGGTCGCGACCGCGAGGTTGTCATAGCCGCCCGGAGCCGGGCCGAGGAAATCCCCGGGAGGCGCCTGGGTGAGGTGGTTGCCGCGGCCGGACTGGTCGTAGAGGACGGTGATGAGGCACGTCGTGCCGGCGCAGAACGAATCCTGCGTGGCGGCGTTGGCGACCCCGCCCGCGGTGAGCGGACCGATGTCGCGCGTGGCGTTGTCCGACGAGCGCCGGACCTGGTACAGCGGACCGTTGTACGCGCCGTACAGCGCCCTCGTGGTGCTGTGCGCCGCCACGCACGGCGTGTTGCTGGCCGCGTAGATGTCGCACGGCCCTTCGGTCGCGCCGTTCGCCGGCGAGGCGAACGGCACCGCGGTGAGTGCGATTCCGGTCGCGAACGCCACGGTGACCCGTGTGATGGCTCGAACTTCCATGACTCTCCTCGTCGTGTCAGGCCGAGCGCGGACGGCTGTGCCGTGGTGAGGGAGACTCTGAGGCGGTCACGAGCGACATCGGCGCGTCCGCAGGTCTGCACCTGGGCACGGCTCAACCACAGCGGCGAGCGTCGCCATCGGGTCCGGCCTGGTTCGGGTGAGTTCGCCATTGAGCTCTCCGCACTACGATCGAGCTGTTCCGTGTACCGCTTGGCTCGTCTGTCGAGGCAACAAACTAATGACTACTATTGATGTCGGTCAATATTCCGGGCAGGCCACGAGGTGGCCAGTATCGAAACTGGTCAACAGCCGTCAACCGCAGTCTGACCAGCCCCAGCCCACACCGTGCGATGAGACGCACATATCTACGTCCACGCTAACATGCCAGTGGCTTGGAGGCAGTCCGGCAGGAGTAACGGACCGTGAACCGAACGTCAATACCCTCGCATGAAGTGCGCAGACGCCGGACAAATGCCCGTCGGCTCCTGCTATTCGAAGATCATCGAAGCCATGTGAGCGATAACAACCGTTGACGACAACGACACCTCTGGCTATATTCGACAACCCTGGCCGCATCCGAAGCGGCACCAAGTACCGGGTTTGATGGGGAATGTGATCACCGCTTGACGTCAAGGCGGGCGCAGTTGCGCGGTGGTGGTTGCTCTCGTATTCCACGTGCGGGATCAGGCCGAGTTCACCGTGCAGGCTGCAACCGGCCGGTTGGCGCTAAAAGACACCTATCGAATGTGAGCGCCAACTCTTTGCCCGGTGTCGAGCTGCTGGTTCGGCACCCAAGCCGACACGCCGCGCCGCCGCGTTCAGCGAAGCACAGGGTCGGGGCTCTGCTCCGCTTCTGATGGGCGCCTTGCTTGGTGGAGTGGCACGAGCAAGCGGCCGGGCCACCCGCATCGCGGCATGTGCGGACGTTCGGGTGGCGGGGTGCTGCGGGTGGGTGGAGGGACGGTGCCGGTGCGTCAGGCGAGGTCTTCGAACGAGTCTTCTCCTGGGCGCCAGCACATCCACTGGCCGTCGGTGAAGCCGTTCAACATGGCGATCTCGGGCCCGTCGAGTTCGGTGGGGGTGGGGTGCAGGACCAGGGTGCCGTTGTCGAATTCGATCCGCAGTCCGATGCCGATGGCTTCCTCGGTGGCGACGACGGTCGCGGAGATCAACGAGCGCAGTGCGTCGGCGTAGCCGGGTGGGCCGTCGGTGTACCGGCGCTCCTCGACAATGGCCGTGGGCATCACGTAGCAGTTGAGAACCGGCTGCTCCGTGCCGGGAGCGTCAAAGCGCAGCTGGAGGTAGTCGTGCACGAACTGCACCGGGTAGAGCCGAGACCCGACCAGTCTGCCCAGCAACTGGTTCGGTTCGTACCTTCCCGTCGTCATAGCGCGATCTTGCCGGAGCCGTCCCGCTCTCGTCGGCATGTGCGGATGTTCACGCGTTGCGGTGGCTCGTCACGAGGACGGCCGGTGCTTGGTGGGTGGCGGGGTCGGTGGGGCTCAGGACCTGTTCGGTTGCTGGACGACGGGACGAGTACATGCCGCTCGTCGGGTCTGCTGCGACGGGCGTGCCTGCCTTCGTAGCCGGTCCAGTTCGGCTGGCCATCGCGCCTGTTGTTCCATGCCCAGGCTGCGGCAGATGCGGGCCGGACGGATCAAGTTCGTCAAACAGGGCAGCGCCACGCTCATCCCGGCGTCCGAGCACATGATCAAGGCCAAGATCCACATATGGAAACAAAAGAGCCCGCTAACCAGGTATTATACCTGGTTAGCGGGCTCTTTCGGCCGTCGGGACGACAGGATTTGAACCTGCGACCCCTTGACCCCCAGCGGGACAAGGGGTGTCCACAATGGTCTCCTCCAGTCCGTTGTGGCTGGTCGAGTCCGGCGGCAATCCAGGTCAGGGCCTCCATTCCGGCCCCGTCTAACAGGTTCGTGAGACGCCTGTGAGGCGGGACCCGAGCACCAGAGGTCCTGTTCACGATGAGCACCACCAACTTCCCCACTCCCACTACGCCGCTCCGACGGCCACCGCGGCGCGTTCGCCCGCCCTTCGACATGAGCGGCGCCGAAACCCTCGACAGCCAGCAGCCGGACGAGACCACCGACCAGTGGCGCGCTCGTCGCCACGCCGACCGTGCCGCCGCCCTCCTGGAGCTGCTGGACGGCGTCGAACTGGGTGAGCACGACCGGCACGTCATCGAGTGGCTGGCCGACCAGGACACCTCGATCGTCGGCACCGTCGCCAGCCTCCTCTACCGCGCCCGTGCCGTGGACGGTGCCTGGTGAGCATCGAGGCCATCGACTGGGCGCTCAACCGCGCCCCCATCCCCACGGACCGCAAGGACGCCTCGACACTGGCGATCACACTGATCGCACTCGCCAACCACGCCGGACCCGACGGTCGGGACGCGTTCCCGTCGGTCGAACGGATGGTGCGCTACACCCGTCTGTCCCGACGGACCATCCAGCGTTCCCTGCGGTCGCTGGAAGAGCTGGGCCTGATCTGTGCGGGCAACACGCGAGTGCGCGACACCAAGATCCCGGAGGCCAACGCACGACCCCAGGTCTACGACCTCCTGTCCCCCGAGTTGTCCACAGCCTCGAACGAGAGGCGTCAGGACGGCGCCCCTCCGACCAGCCGGGGGCGTCAGCAGAAGCGCCTGGGGGCGTCAACAGCGACCAACGGGGGCGTCACCACGACGCCCAAACCGTCCTTCAACCGTCCAGATAACCGTCCCACGCCGAGCGCGCCCGCCACCGGACGCTCGGCGGTCCCACCGGTGTGCGGGCAGTGCGACGCCCGCGACTCCGACCCAGTCAGCGCACGCGTCGTGTGGCAGGACGAAGACCGCACACGATCAGTGCCGTGCCCACGCTGTGCGCCGCGGCGAAGCGGAGGTGCCCGATGAGCCGGGTCCACCTGTTCTACAAGGAGCCGCCGACCTTCGCTCACCTCAGCGGCTGGCGCTCCTCACCGCACTGCCTGGAGGACCGCATCGCCGCCGAACGGCTGCGGGACGCCACCAACCTGCTGTCGGGCCGCAGCGCCGCCGCGCGCCGCACCTGGCACATCGTGGACTGCCCCGGCGACGACTGCGGAGTGCGGCGATGAACACCTCCACGCCCTTCCCCGAGCCGAACGACAACGACGTGGAGCGCGCCGTGGCCGAGCTGGAGAACTACGTCGCCACCCACGCCCCCACCAAAGCCGACCCGACCCCACCCGCCATCGCACCGGCCACCAAGCGGGTCCGCGACCTACGTGCCGAGGTCGACGAAGCCCACCTCCTACTGGAGTTGCAGGCCGACGCCGCGCCACTGCTGGTGGACACCGACCGGGTCCGGCGCAGCCGCAAACGCGCCGCCGAAGCCGCCCGCCTGCACACCCTCGCCCAGGACCCGGCCGCACGGGCTTGGCAGGCATCGCGGGTGCGCCTGGTGCTCACCTCCGCGGCACTGACGGCACTGGTCGGGGCACTGGCGTGGTCCACCACCGGCGTTCACCACACGCTCACCCGAGGCATGGTCGAACGCACCGCCGCGTGGTGGGGCGCCTGGGCTGTGGAACCCGTGATCTCGACGGTGATGCTGGTGGTGGTCGGGACACGGGCGTTCCTGGCGACCCGCGGCCGGGTGCTGCACCACCCACACCTGACGGTGGTCGAGTACGGGGCGCTGGCGGTGACGCTGACCTTGAACGTGTGGCCGTACCTGCCGTGGGTGTCGGTGCCGTGGACGCGGTTCGACCCGATGCAGCTCCTCGCCCACGCCATCGGCCCACTGGTCGCGGTCGGCGCCGTGGCAGTGCTGCCAATCATCTGGACGGCGTTCGCCGACCTCGACCACGGCCCACCGGTAGCCCCTACTCCTACCCGCACCAGCCCGAAGTACAGGCAAAACGCGCCTGGCAGCACAGCGGCGCAGCGTGGGACCACCGGCGACCGAGTGGCCCTACTGGTAGACCGCGCTCGCTGGATGATCGCCGCCGGCCAGCTGTCCACCGACCCGTCCGCGACGCGGCTACGGGAGGCGCTGGGCTGCGGTACCGACACGGCCCGCGATGTCCGCGACGCCCTACGCCGGACTACCGCATGAGCACCACCGAGCAGGAGGTGGACTGAAGGGCGGGTGATCTCCTTCCCAGCCCTGCCTATGTTCACCGGGCCGGAATCCAAGTCACGCACGCGTGAGAGCTGCTTCCGCAGCACCGGACGAGTTGATCGCAGAGATCAAGTATTAGATACGGACCCCGAAGTGATGCTGTATATCGTCGGCGAACACTGCGTTCAACAGCACCTCACTGATGCTCTCGCAATGCAACTGGAAACTGCCAGCGATAGATCTCGCCGGGGTTGAGCGCATTCTATACCGCGCAAGCGACAGCGTACTCACGAGCATCGACATGAACACTGAGCGAAACTTCAAGGGGTCAAACATTCCCCCACACCACTATGCCCTTAGGTCACCGGCTACGCGATTCCTCAACTGAAGCGATGCGACCAGTAGTCCAGTGAACGCTTCGATGGTCGTTCAAGGACGCCCAGGAGAACCTGCAAGCGGCGAACCGCTCTGAAGCATGCCCCGCCCTTCCGGGCGAGGCATGCTTCATTATTAGATCGAGTTGGATCGCCTATGGTCCGCGTAGTGCGAATCGCGACCGAATCGAGCACGCGCCCCGCTGCTTCCACAGGATACTCGCCCTCATACCCCTACTGGAGCTAACAAGATACGCCGTACGGGACTGGGCCTTGTCGAATCAGGGTGAGCCGCTGGCGTAGCATGAGCGGAGCCGGATGACCAGCGACTGCCACGAAAAGGCTGGCGAGGACTACAGCACTTCGCTTGTCGAGATAATCGAGGTGTGCGCTAATGATGACTACCTCACCCTTCGTTCCACAGCCACGACGACCTGCCAATATCGACTGATCCACCCACTGAGCCTCTAGCCTCAGCGACTGGCCTGCGACCAACCCAGTTCACTCCTGTGGCCGACTTTGGTAATCAGATCGCAACTCCTCCCACTTGTCGGACGTGACCAAGCCAACGAAGACCGTGCTGCGCGCATTGGCAATTTCCCGACACAGGACCTCATCACCGCCGACACAGTCGAGGTCCCGAATAACTGCGACCATTCCCACTCCGACAGCTTGACCGTGCGTCACGATGTAGCGAATCAATTCCCGACCTCTCGGAAGCCGAAGGACGTCATCCGCATCATCGATCCCGAATAGGATTCCGGGACGTTCCGCGGTCGGACTTGACACGCTCTCCGACGCAGCCCTGGCCTTAACCACCCTAACCGCCGCCTCAAGGTTCCTCATCGTGTCCGCAGCGTTGGTGGCGATCCACGCCGGAGTGTCTACGGCGGAACGCCAGAGGCGATCGAAGCCGTGCTCGTTGCGCGGGTCGGATGGGAAAATGTGGAACAATCCGGACCCGACCGCCTCCAGCAACACGATGCGCAACGAGTTGGACTTTCCGGCACCGCTGTCACCGAGGATCCAGACGTGGTCAACGGTGCCGGTTTCCGGGTCATTGAGCCACAACGACATGTCACTACCGGTTATGGAGCGGCCAATCCTGATCGTTCCGGTCGCGACATTGTACGAGTTCCCTCCTGGGTATCGCACCGTACCATCGAAGTCAGTCGCCAAACCGCGTATCTGGGAAACCACCTCCGCTACAGAGGCACCTGTCAGACCGGCGAGCTCCTCGGCCAGTTGACACTCGACCCCGATAAGGTCGGCGAGAACGCGTACCATCCCGTCTCGATCCAACTGCGTCAGGATCTGGTTCAACTCCGGGTACCATCCGCTGTTGAAGCAGTGAAGGATCATGCGCGTCGGTACGGTGTCGACCATGTTGTCGTGTTGGGATCGGATCAGGCTGTCCTTGCACTTGTTCCGCACATCGTCGATCGACTCTCCCGTGATTTCACCGATCCTGTAGGACACCGTGTCGATCAGGCGCCAGGCGCCGATGAGGTGATCAACAGCAACCTGGGGCTTCGTGACAGGCTCCCGCAGCACGTCCTCAACCTCCTGTGCAGACGGCAGGTCGTCACCGATGAGCTCGTCGAGCAGCGCAGTGTGCGTGGCGATACCTTGCACCCGGTTAACCACGAGTTCGGTTCCGACTCCAGGCACCTCTGCGCCAGCGTCCTCTACGTCAGACGGTATCGGTCGGGTCGGCAGTAGATCGAAGTGACGGCAGCGTTCCGGCTCATATTTGGGCCTGGCTGGGGCCGATAGCGAGTTCGACAGATTCTCCCCAGGTTTCAGTCCTAGCCTGCGGGTCTGCTGAAACCTCGCGAGAGGTGCAACCACTCGAATGTTTCGAGCCATGGCTTCGACGTTGCCCGGCAGTTTCTTCCGGTACTGGCGCACGAGGCGCTTTACCTCCCGAGCATACCGCTGATACTCGTCGACGTGGCCGTTCTGCGCCGCATAGAGGGCTTTCAGCGAACTCAGCCTGATGCTCATCCAGTCGCGTTGCGTAGCCGCCCAGTCAACCTCGGCCACCTGGTCGTCGATGTCCGCCAGGAGCATCTGGATGAGCCGGCTGATGTCGCGGTACGGAAATCCCGTCACCTCGTCCATGCACACCCCGAGCAACCCCAAGGCGAGTTCGATCGACTCGTCCACTTCGAAAGCCGGATCGATCCCAGCGATGCCGGACACGATCTGCTTGAATTGTCGGAAGTGTCGCCAGGCTGCATCGACTGCACCTTCTGACCCGTGCGCTTCAGCCAGAGCCATGTGCGCCGTAGCAGCTGCGGCCGGTTCTTCGTGGTCGCGATGACCAATCAAGGCGAGCAACTGTTCGGCACAGTCTCGGAAATCGGAACGTACACCCGCCTTCCAGACCATCTCCCGTGCGATCGTAACCAGGCATGAGGCGCGCACCAATGCTGCTTGGTGCGTAGGCTCAGGCAAGGCCTTCACCTTCTCGAATTGCGCACGCACCTCGGCCTGATCGGTGGCTAGGTGCGCCTCGAGCCGACATTGCACCGCCACGCACTCGACCAACGCCTCGAAGTGCGCGGGAATGATCCGGTGCATGTCGTGGACGCGTCGAGCCGCTTCCAGAGTCGATCGCGCGTCCTCAACCTCATCGTGTTCGAGTTGCAATTGTGCCAGCGTGGCTAGTGTCCGCCCGCGTCGGCCAGCGATCTGCGGGTCATAGTCACCAGGCGGTATTAGGTCCAACGCTTCTTTGACGAGGCGTTGCGCGTCGGCGAGATCACCCTGGAACCTCGCGATCGATGCCGCGTTGGACAGCATCGCTGTGGTGGTCTGCCAGCTCTGCGCGCCGTGCTGCACCAGGCGTTCCGCGAGCGTGATGGCGTGCAGGCGCAACGCCCCACCGGTCACCATGTCCATGGCTCTCATGCAGTCGACCATCAGGTCGGTGGCGGCCAACTCCACAGCGAGCAATGTCTCTCGAAGCTCATCCGGGTGCATGCCGAGTTCGGCGCGGACGACGTCTTGGACGGCTCGGTGGACACGCACCCAGTCCCGCTTCGCGCTGTCCTGCCAGCGGTCGATGAGCGAAAGCTCCGTCAGCGCGGCCACCGAGGCAATGAAGGTGCTGCGGTCGGTGGCCAGGAGTTGCACCGGGATCCGGTCCGGGAAGACGACGCTGGCACGCGCCAGGACGGCGATTGCGTCGGCGGGAAGATTCCCCTCCCGTGCGCGCAGTCGCTGCAACGCGAGGTTCACTGCCGCCACTGCGGTGCGCGGGTAGTCGTCCAGGCGTTGGAGAGGGAAATCCAGCGCATCAAGTCGACGCACCTCGTCACCTAGGGTCTCGAGGAAGTTCCCGATGGATTCCCGGGTGCTGCGCAGGTAGCTGGTGGCCGTGACCAGACTCAGAGGGAAGCCGCCCAACGTACTGCACAACGCATCGGCATCTGCGTCGGCGAGGTCCAGGTCTGCGAGCCTCCGCTGTATGAGGGCACGCCCCTGCTCCAACGTAAGTTCATCGACCTTGACGATGGGGTGCGGGCTATGCCAGGCGCTGTTCCGGGTGGTGATCAACACCGCCCCATATCCGGAGGCAGGCAGCAGCGACGCAATCGTGTCGGCCGCCGTCGCGTTGTCCAGGATCAACAACCATGACTGCGAGCACCCGGCGAGGGCCTCAGTGACCGCACCCGCCGCGTCCGCCGGTGACCGGTGCGGACCGCGCCGAATCGTGACGCCCCTGCCCTCGAGCCATGACGCGAACTGCTCCAGTTCCTCACCTAGAACCTCGCCCTTCGCGGTCACATCATCGTCACCGTGCACGGTGAGCTGGTAGATCCAATCGAACTCGGCAGCGTTGTCGAGGGCGTACTGCTGAGCCAATGTGGTCTTGCCAATACCAGCGGGGCCGGTCAGCACACACGTCCGAACCTGCCCGTCCGTCGTGTGCAGTCCGGCCTCCCCCGCGAGGTGCTTCGTCACCTCCTGGAGCAACTCATCACGTCGAACGGCGTGCTCGCGATTGACGAGTCCGATCGGCACCCCCCATCTGGCCGCGAGGGCTGCTTCCACATCGGCTCGTGACGCACTCAACGCCTCTAGGAACTCGCCGCGGTGCAACGTGCGGCCTGCGACGTCGTCGGCTTCAGACTTGTCCATGGCCAATCCGAGCAGGTAGGCGCGAAGCAGTTCGGCTGCCTGAACACCAATGCCCTGTCCAGCCGCCGAGCGAACCCGCCGGAGCTGATTCCGTACCCGTTCACGCAGTTCGGATAACCCGTACGGCTGAACTCGGACCGACGACCGCCGTAACGCCTCCAGCATCGCGACGTCTGGCTTCCGCGTGGTCGTCAACTGCTTCACGGTTCGTGCCAGGTTCTCGTCACTAAGGCCGTGCGCTTGGTCAAGCAACTCGATGAACTGTCGCGCCTTAAAGCTGAACGTCCCGTTCGCGACGAGCTCGAGCCGTGCGGACCCGCTCGCGTCCCGCTCCAACGACATGAGCAGGCCGAGCAGTTCAGTTGGAGACCATGCCTTGGAACCCCAGCGACTCTTGACCTGGACGACCCCGTCGTCGGTGCTGATGCGGCCGATCAATTCGTAGTCGACCTTCTCAGCACCAGGACGTCCTTCGATCACTATGGACTCGACACCTCGGTCATCCGATCCGCACCACAGCTCCAACGCGGTCAGTACGATGACGTGATACTGGAACCTATAACCAGCCAGACCGAACTCGCCACTCACGACGTCCTCCGCACAGTCCAACGGGACGCAGTACGCCGGTTCCAGTGCCACCAACGCGAGCCTGGGGCCTTGTGTTTTCCGGCCCAGGGAATCTCGGCCACGGCAACAATACCGGAATGCCTGGCCCGAACGAGTTCGACCTCACGGTCGGCGTCGGTGTACGAGACACGCCCATGAGGGACCCGCACTCCGACGAACACCCCGTAGATTACGCGAACCATCTGGTGTGCTTCTGCTGCGGCGAGCCATTCATCGTCGACCGACAATTCGGCACGCGCCCAGATGCCACCTCCATCCCATAGCTCGAGGCCGTCTGGTGTATGCCTAACCGACCAGGACGACAGTCGGGGCACGGCCGTGAAGTTCGGCAAGAACCGGCTGAACCCGGCCATGATGATGCCCTCCGCCTGAGCTTCGAGCGTTGCGAAGCCACGCACCTGGACGCCGACAGCGCCGCGCGGTTCGAAAAGCACAATAGGAACGTCACCGCCACCCGTTGCTGTGGTCCCGGACCGCAATACCCGGGCTTCGGTGGCGACGTCCGACAGCGTTTCTTTGACCAGGTCGTGTTCCGGGCCGGGTCGAGGTTCTCGATCTTCCGGATAGCGGGACACCAATGCGTCGACGACCTCGATCGTGATCGCATCGAGGCGCAAACTGCGTTCGACGTCGTCGCTGCGGATCGTGAAGAAGAAGTCTCCATTGGGCTCGACCACGAACTCCGCGTTTCCGACCGCGTCGAGCAGAGCATGCAGGCGCGGGTACGGCACCTTGCGCACCCGCTCAGCGACCGGGCCGACGCGCAGCAGGGTCAATGCGCGACTGGCGAGGTTGACGCCAGCACGTCTGTACTGCTCGTTGGCCTCCTGCGTTAGCGATGAGGAGACGAGATCCCGGTACTCCGGGCCCGTCAGCTCGTAATGCAGTAGGCCGACAGGGCTCAGCACCGGGAGCAACGTGCCGGCGGCAAGCCCACCTCCAGCGGAGGTCCGTTCTGGCGGGGTCAAACTTGTCCCACGGCCGACCAACAGTTGGGGCATAGAACCGGGCGCCGTAGAGAACTGCTCCACCGTCGCGTCGACGACCCGGCCCGACTGGGGAAGCCACAATAGGCAGTGTCCATCCAGAACTCCGGCGTCCCAGCGCGGGTCGAGACGTCCATATTTCGTCGACCAATCGGTCGACGAATCTGTGATTGAGAATGTGACGGTGTACACGTAGGAGGTGATACCAAATTGTTCGTAGGCGTGATGCAGCACCATCGCCCCTTCGACGGAAGAGTTTACCGCAAACGCCTCCAGACGGCTTAGCCACAACACTGGGAGCAACATCTCGATCAACAATGCTGAATCGATCTCTTCCGCACCCAGCACCATGGCCACCTGCGCGTCATCGACTGATGGGGTCGTCAGGCCGTTGACATGGCGTTCAGGCGATGCACCCGCCCCGCCCCGAGACCGAGCTGCCCGGTCCGGCCGCCGTTGGCGCCGGCGCCCTGTGGAGTTCGACATGCACCGCAGACTAGGGCGGGACACCGACAATCCCCGCCGCCCTCTAGCGGAGAGCCCTTCAATTCACCCTTCACCAGGAGTATTACACATCACAAAGAATCAACAGCACTGCGATACCATATGATCCACCATTACCGGACGTGCGGCTGCTGAGGCTCCTTCCCGTGCTGTTCGAAGCGCCAAGCGCAGAGTCGTAGGGCGCATGAGCGCGGTTGCGTTCAACCACTCGAGTGAGTTGGACCAACCGCTGACCATGCGGTACGCATCGCGACGAGTTCGAGCACGCGTTGCGCGGCCTCCGCGGGGTCTTCGTGTTCCCACACCCGAACCACCAACCACCCCGCCTTGGCGAGCTGGGCGTCCGTGTCGCGGTCACGCAACGCGATCCCCCTAAGCTTCAGCCTCCACCACTTTCGGTTGGCCTGCGGGAGCTGGCCGTGCACCGGGCAGGAGTGCCAGAAGCAACCGTCGACGAACAGGGCGATGCGGGCACCGCGCAGCAGGATGTCCACCCGCCTGCGGCGATCCGTCCCGGGTGGCGAGCGGTCCACGACGAAGCGCAGTCCTTTCCGGTGCAGCGCGCTGCGCAACGCCAGCTCCGGTTTCGTGCCCGACCTCCTGATACGCCGCATCAGCTTCGCCGCGTCGGGGTTCGCAGCAGGAGGCGTCGGCCCAGGGTTCAAGTAGCTGTACATTGCTCCAGGTTGCCAACGACGTCCGACAATTTGACTGCATCGGGACACAGGGTGTCGCGGCTTGCCGCGCCTACTCGTTGCTCGGCCAGGTATGACCCGGTCAGGCATCACCCGTGATGGCTCGGGGGTCGAAGGCGTGCCCGCGTTGACTGTAGGGGACGCGGCGCCCCTCGGAATCGACGTCAGCGGACACGTAGACGCAGCGGGCACCGAGGAGCGCGGCGACGCGCATCATCGCGAGGGTGAGCGGGACGCTGCCACCGGTGACATCGATGAGCACGCGATCGGCAGAGACATTGAGAGCGCGGAGCTGGTCGAGGACTTTGTCGCTGTCCTCGACCGCGGCGACCGGGCTGTGCGCGTCGTCGATCAGGACGGGCTGGAACGCGATGCCGTCAGCAGCCAACTCCGTCGCGAGGTCGTCTGCCATTGGCGCGGTTCGTGGGGTGAAGACCCCGATGACCGTCTTGGGTTTGCTCTCCTCACAGAGGAACTCCGGGACCTCCGGCGCTCGGTCACGGCGCTGCTTGCGCATGTACGGGTCCGAGCGAACGCTGATCGGCAGAACCAAGACGTCAGCGGCAGGTAGCGGGGTGAAAGGTCTGCGAGCACGTTCGCCTCGATGACGGACCCAGGCGCTGCGCGCGATGCCGACTAGGACCGCGAGGGTGAAGACCGTGACCACGGCCAGCACTCGCAGCAACCCGTTGCGCTGGGGCCGACCGGGGTCGCCGAGCCAGTCGACGAACAGGTCAGGGACGACCGGGATTAACAGGACCGCGATGAACACGCTCTCCAGGTGGCGCCTGGCACCGAAGACACGATCGCCCGCCCAAGCCAAGATCCTCATGCCCATCCCCCTATGTCAAGCAGCCAAGAGCCGGCATGGACCAAGTTCGGGCTGCGCGGCAGCTGATTATCGTCGATGGCTCACACACGTAACCGTTGAGGTCGTGTCGATCCGCATTGGATCGATCGCGTACTCGTACAGGTAACCCTCATAACCAGAGACAGTCGTTATCCATGCTCGATTGAGCATTTCCAAAGCAGTTGACTACCCAGTGCCAATTTCCATCCAACTTCACTCTGCGTATCCGCTCGTGTGATCAGCGTCACAATGGTTGCATTGTTGAAGGTCGCGGTTACCATCGTTCAACCACTCGGCCGTGGCGCCTCTTGCGCTCATCCGATCGCAAGCGTCACCAAAGCGGGAGGGGGCGGTTGATGGCAAACCTGGCCAAGTCGTTCGAAGCTGCACTGAGCAAGATCGAACCGAAGGACGACGCGAAGAACGCTCAGGAAGCGCACAAGCAGGTCACCGAGGCGCTGAAAGCAGATGACCGCTTGAAGAAGCTCGGCATATCGACGTTCCTGATCGGGTCGTACGGTCGGCACGTGTCGATCAAGCGGGTCAAGGACGTCGACGTGTTCGCCCGGCTGACCAAGGCGACGTCATCGCTGCGCCCTGGAGACATACTCGATCATGTGACCGAAGTCCTGGAGGAAGCCTTCCCGTACTGCGTGAAGCGCCAGCACCGCTCGGTGATGATCGAGTTTCCCGACTTCGACCTGTCCGTCGACGTAGTCATCGCCCGCCCTTGCGCGGACCACCCGGATGACCACTGGCAGATCCCGGAAAAGATCGAAGACGACGGGCGGGCGAGCTGGGTTGAGACCAACCCGATCAAGATGGCCGAACTCACGACAGCCGCGAACAAAGACTTCCTGCTCAACCCGGACGACGATGAGAGCGGCATCTACGTGCCGATGGTGAAGCTCATCCGACAGGTTCGGCGAACCTGGGTGGATGACCAGCCTGGCGGCTACTACTTCGAAGTACTCGCCTACCATGCATTCCAGGACTTGCAGCCCGATGAGAGCACGATCGCCGGTTACTTGCCCGTAATCCTGGGAGAAATCGCCGAACGACTCCCCGATTACATGGATGAGGGACCGGACGACCCCACCCTCGACGATCGGACGATCAAGACGAAGGCAACGGCAGAGCAGATCGAGGCAGCGGCCGAGAGGATCGCCGAAGCGGCTTCCTTGGCGAAGAAGGCGCTCAAGGAAGAGGACCCCTGTAAGTCTGCAGTGCTGTGGCGAAACTTGCTGGGTGAAACACAGAACACCGAAGAGTCTGAATACGTGTTCCCGCTACCCGACTACTGCAACCCCGACGGGTCCACCAAGTCTTCAGGTCGCGCCCTCGTCAGGGGAGCCCCGGCCGTGCCGGCGGGGCAGGATCGGTACGCATGAGCAGCCCCTTCGCGGCGGCTGCGGACCAGTGGCGCGAACGACTGGTGGCACTCGGGTTCACCGATGACGGTGATCACCTCTGCGGCCCTGTGCGATGGCACCACTCGACGACTGACCAGATCCACATCGCTCGTGTGGTGATCAGGCATGGGCCGACCTTCCCGTTCCTACCTCCCAAGGTGATCTTGCTGGACGCAGGGGGGCCGTTCGAGACCACGTTCCACGCGAATGCTGACGGCTCCTTGTGCCTCTGGACGGATGATTGGGCGGTCGACCAGGCCCCCTGGCTGCGCCCGGATGTGCTGCTCGACCGCATCGGTGGCTGGCTTTGCAAGAGCGCGGCCGGTTGGCCCGGTGATGACGACTGCGACCTGGAGCGCTACCTGGAGCGGGAGCACATCGATCGCAGGCTGGTGCTCTACGACGTTTCCGCCTTGATACCTGATCGCGCCGTACGCACCGGGCCTGGACCGAACCCGCACACGATCGTCATCACGAACGAGCGCCGACGAGTCGGCGATCTCGACACGGGTCGACGACAACGGCGCAGGGACCGCAACTTGGCGTGGGTGGCCGATCTCGGCTGCATGACGAGCCCCCTGCGATCTTGGGACGACGTCGCCGTCGCGCTCGGTCCTCGTGTCGCAGAGGTGGGGCGGTTGATCGCCGTCGGTGCCATTACGCACATCCTCTTCCTCTACGTGCGCGGCACGAGGCAAGGCGTCCTCGTGACAAGGGTTCGAAAGTCGTCGAATGCCATCCGAGTCACCGCCTGTGAGAGCGCTGATTCCAGCGCTGCGACGTGCATGTTGCGCGCAGGCTCGGCTGCTCCGGAGCTGTTGACCACTCGGATCGCGATCGTAGGCTGCGGCGCAATAGGTTCCTTCGCGGCGGACACGCTTTTCCGAGCGGGTGCGCGCAGGCTTACGCTCGTCGACGGGGAACGCCTCCGCCCCGGCAACGTTGTGCGGCACCTCGCTGGCAACAGGTACGTCGGATGGCCCAAGACCGAAGCGGTACGGGCATGTTTGGTGGCTGTCGACGCCGACGTCACCGGCATCCACGTACCTCGGGGTCCTCTTGTCGATTTGGAGGAAGCGGAAGCCCTCGTTCGCGACCACCAAGTGGTGCTGGATGCCACGGGTAGTGGCTACGCGAGCAGCCTGTTGGCCACGGCCGCCGATTCGATCGGCCGTGCGACGGGGCACGCGGTGGTCTCGGCATGCGTGCAGCGCGATGGCGATGTCCTCAGAGTGGATCGGATGCCCCTCCGCAGCGGCGAAAAGTACCTACCCGCTCTTCCCCGCCTCGACAGCAGCATCCGACTCCAAGAGCGCGGTTGCGGCAGCACGGTCTCGCCGACACCACCAGGCGCGGTACTGGCCGCAGCGGAACTCGCGCACCAAGTCGTCGTCGACGCTGCTTTGCTCACGTGTGCACTGCCTGCAAGCATGGCCGTCGTGCGGCGCCCTCAACCTGAGCCGCTCTACAACCGGATGGGCACGGTTACCAGCGACGTCCTGCGAGATGCGGCGTCATGAAGCCCAGGAAGACCCAGACCGAGGTGCACGCTGACGCAGTGACCACGATCTCCGCGTTGGCCTCAGCCGCGTACCCACGGGAGACCGGGGGGTTGCTGCTGGGCTGGTGGACCAACGGCCGAGTGGTCATCCGATACGCCATCGAGGTATCCGACCCGAATGCAACAGTGAGTTCCTGGTGCAGGGACGAGAGTTCGGCGCAGGCTGCCCTCGACACGGCACTCGCCGAACACGAGCACCCGTGGCTCGGGTACGTGGGTGACTGGCACAGCCACCCGGTGGGGAGTGGGACGAGCGGCCAAGACTTGATGTCCATACGACGGGCATCGATCGCCTACGAGCATCCGCTGGTCCTCCTCGTTCACCGCACCGATGGCCCGATCGAGATCACTGTCGCGCATCACGGCGCGCACCCCAGCACTCGCGCCTCGTCAACGCCACGGCAGGGGCAGGAAGCTTGATGAACGGACAACGCCCAGCAGCGGGTCCACCATCCAGGTCGGGCGTTCGACGCAGCGGGGACAGGTTCCAGGACTTGTTCGTGTGGGGGGCTGCCATGCGCGTGATCGGCCCCGAGCGCCGCTTCTCGCAGGTGGAGGTGGAGATCAACGGGGTCGGGAACGTCGACGACGTGGTCCTGCGTAGCTGTACCGGGGAACCTGACATCTTCGCGCAGGTCAAATGGGCGACTAACCCTGCTGACCTGGTCAACGAGGGCTTTCTCACCGCCACGTCCGGCAAAGGCAAGTCGCTGCTGCAGAAGCTGTACGCCAGCTACCTCACGCTCAGCGCCAACGGCGCGACTCCCGCACTGCGGCTGATCACCAACCGGGCCCTGGATCGCACCGACCCGCTGCTCGGGCACGTTGACGGCCGCACCGACCTGCTGATGCCGTACGCGGAACAGGTGGAGCAGATCAGCACAGCCGGGCGAGCTGTAGAGCGCTGGGCGGACCACGTCGGCGCGAGCCGCCCTGAACTGCTCGTGATGCTGGAACACCTGCAGTTTGTCACAGGGAGGATTGTCAGTGCCGAGGAGGAACACGTCCGCACGCTGATGGTCGCTGCTGGTCTCGACGGCAGTGATTCGGCACTCCAGCATGGGCTGAACATTGCTGAGGGCTGGGTTACCAGTGGCAAGCGGGCCGTACCCGAGCAGGACATCCGAAGCGCAGTGGAGTCCCTGCACCCAGCTCCCCCGTCAGCGGTCCTGGTCGTACAAGCCATCGATAGGGATCCTCATGCCGAGGAAGCCACCATCGCCCTGGACTGGGTCCACCTGTTCGACGGTGACAAACCCCAGGTCCGTGTTCAGCCACGGCACGCTTCGGGCTGGGCCCGCATGGAGCAGGAAATCGTGGACGCGGCAGCAGCACTGGAGGAGAGCGGTTGGCGCTCCACCGTCGTCCGCGGTGCCATGCGCCAAGCGACGTTCTTCCGCGTCGGTGCCGCACTTCCCAGCGTCCGAGGTCACACCTTGCGATACCTCCAAGGTCATCATCTGTGGTCGACCGATGCCCGGAAGGTCCCGATCCCCGTACCGCAACTGCAGCGGCAGCAGTTGAACCTGGGTCCTGATCTGGCCGTGGCCCTTGGCTTCGCCATCGACCCGACACCGGCCGTGATCAAATTCCTGCAGCGCAACGGCATCCCAGCCCACCACCTGCTCACCATCCAGCCAGGCGGTGGGAGCGACGACCAATCCATCGACGGATCGGAACAGGCCGTCACCTATGCGGAAACGATCCGGAACCTGGTCCGCGCCGAACTCGACGAGTTGCCGAGTGCCAAGCGCATCCACCTCTTCATGGCCGGGCCAGGCGGCCTTGCCCTCATGCTCGGGCACAGGTGGAACCGCACACGGGTCACCGTCGCCTACGAACACCTCGGTATGGGCCAGGGGTACACCCCGGCGTTCGAAGTCGACAGCTGACAAGGTCCCCTCGTTTCATCCGATGTGCACCCTCTGCTCCACGCTGGTGGCGCCCGTGCCGGACGCCACCAGCTCGTCAACTGGAGAGCAGGTCAACCAGTTCGCCGACCAATGCGACCACATGAACCAGGGCGCACAGGACGAGGGTCAGCTGTTCGGACAGGCTCTCGCGACGGGTCTTTTCGATCTTGTTTGGCGGTCGCTGGTCGTTCTCTTCATCGGGCACGCGCCCACCTCCACCGACGGTTCACTGCGGGTGGATGTCGGTTCTCCCCACCCGATCGGAGTGGGGACGCGGAAGCGCGGCGAAGCCCGGTCAGTCAGCGAAGGAAATCGAGGCCAGCCTCGGTGTTCAGCAGATCGTTGAGCGAGAACCCCTGGCCGAAGCACTCCCTGGCAGCCCGCCACGCCTCCATCACACGCGGTCCGAGGTGTGCACCTCGTTCACCACGGACGAGTCCCGTTCCGGGCGTGTAGTCTCCCGCGATCACCAAACGGCCGCCACCCATGCGTTCCAGCACACTGGCGACAAGGCCTTCTTCGTGACTGCGCCGCACCAAGCCGAGGGAACGATCGAAGTGCTCGCGGGCCACATTGTGGAGTCCGGCGTCGAACGATGCCCAACCCGCCAGATCGTGCAGGTCCGCCATCGCGACCTGGAGCCGCTGTCTCACCTCCTGTGCGGTGATGGAACCAAGCATCCCTCGTGCCCAGGCAAGCTGACTCATGGCCGCCTCACGGCGGGATCGGCCACCGTACATGCGGTCGATCCCGCGCAAATTGCGCACGGCTGCTTCCACTCGGCGGACGTCGCTCATACCGATGCGATCAGGCGCGGAAAGCAAGGCGGGCGAGGAAAACCAAGTCCGTGCCCCCGTGCCGAACACGGCACTGCCGACCGTGATCGCAGCGGCGTGAGCGAGGAATTTCCTCCGCTTCACCGACTCACTCTCCGCGGTGGCCGAGCGATCTGGCGTTTCTGCCAGAGCAGCAGCGCGGACCGCTACCGCTTCGTCGTAGGCCAGTCCCATGTACCCCCGCGGCACACCCAACCCACGTGCGATCTGCGCGAGCACGTTGTAGGCCATGACCTGGCGGCCCTTCAGGATCTCGACGACCTCCGCCTCGGACTGGCCGGTTAGAGTCGCTATCTGTTCGTTCGACACACCGTGGCGCCGCAGGAGTCGATAGACGAGGCTGAGCTCACGGCGTGCCAACGCGTCTCGCATCTCATGGTGGTCCCAGACTTCCGGTACCAGTGCGAGCTCGGTCGAGTCGAGTTCCGCAGCAGCTGCCAGGTCAAGCGCCCGCAGTTCGACCCAAGCCCAGGCATCGTCGTGGGACGTCCGAGCAGCGACTTCAGCGTAGGACAGCAGGATGCCGCGCATTTTCTCGGACAACTGCTCCGGCACCGCGGTGACACCCGGGATCCGGCACAGGGATTCCGTCAAGATCGCGATGACGACCTCATCGGAGAGTCCGTGCTTCCACCGCACTCGCAACGAGTCACCGTTGAGCGCGCTGTCGAGCCAGGCCGAGTGCCGCCACAACGGGAAGCGCCGCAGCACCGCACTCATCAGGTCGGTCGGCGCGGCTACCACGTTGTCGAGTGACCGGCGCTCAGCTACGTGAAGAGCACTCCCTCGGCGCTTCCACACCGGTTCCCTGCCCAGGAGGACTTGGTCGAGGCCGCGCTGCGCGGCACGCCATCGTTCTGGTGTCACGCCCAACAGCCTTACGTGCCCAGTACGGTCGCCGTTGGCGCCGATGACGTTCAAGTCCAGGAAGTCGCGCCCGACCTCGGGGCGAAGACCCGGTATCCCGTTCACCCCGAGCGGGGTCACGGTAGGCAGCGACCGGGCGAGCACCTGGTGCAGGACTTGGTCGGCCAAGTGGAGCGAGAGCGAGTCGGTGCGCAGTCGCGCCTCCTTCACCACCGCCTCGCTGCCGCCCGGCGGCCTATTACGCGCGATTGCTCCGCTCGCCGTCCTGATCAGCGGCAACAGGGCCGCCTCGAACTGGTGCTGCCCGTCCACCGCAGCGGGGATCAGCGTCCCGCCTTCGGCCAAGAGCTGCCGGCGAGCGATGTTCGGGTGCTCACCCGTGCACAGCGCACGCAGCTCCAAACGCGCACCCAAGGAGTCCGATCGTGTCCGAGCCACAGAGTCCTCCGCAGACGCCTCCCGGCCGACGCTGCGAGCCATGAGGTTCTACCTCGCGCAGCACGTGACGACTCGCGGTGCGCACCCGATGGCACGCTTAGAAGGCACTCGCCCCAGCCGGGATGTCGGAGCTGCCTCAAGGCGGACCGCGACCGCCTGGGCTCGAACCGTACACCGTTGGCAAGCCGGACCACAGCGGCCGTCACTCGAATGAGTGAGTATTCCAAGTGCTTAGGAAATTGCTGGCTCACGCCGGAATCGCTGTGCTACTCCATCGCTTCGATGGCTGATCGCCACGGGTAGTGGGCCAAAGCACGCCCACCTTGCCGAGGCAGGTGGGGCTCGAATCCTCCCGGCCCGAACAGCACTTTCACGCCTGAGGAACGCAGCACTTCGAAGCTTCGGTGGAGCACGGCGTTGTTCGCGAGAGCCGTGTTCACGAAGGGCAGGACGGCGATCGGCACGCCCAGGCCGGTGAGTTCTGCAAGCTGTGTCAGGACATAGGTGTCGGCGATGCCCGCCGCCCACTTGTTGATCGTGTTGTAGGTGGCCGGTGCGACGATCACCGCGTCGGCAGGAGGAAGCGGCGGCTGACCTTGGCGTTGGTAGCCGGTTCGCACGGGATGGCCGGTGAGCTGGTGCAGATCGTCGAGGTCGAGGAAGTGCTCGACGGCGGCTGGTGTAGCGATGCAGTAGACCGACCAGCCTGCTTCCTGGGCCAGCTTGATGGCGACGTCGACGTGTTTGGCGGGTCCGGCGCCGCAGATCATCAGGTAGAGGACTCGTTCGGTCACGCGGGCACTCCGGCTCGCTCGGCCATCTGCTTCACCATGCGAGCGGGCTCGCCAGTGGTGTTGGACAGCAGCATCCTCAACAAGCCGTGGGCCAAGGGGCGGCTGCGGACTTCTTGGGGTGCGGTTCGCTCAGCTTGGGCGAGGGCGCGGGTGGCCTCGACGAAGTTGCCGCAGCGGGCGTTGGCCTCGGTCAGGTCGAGCAGGTGGTTGGCCCGGCGTTCTGGCGGTAGCTCGTTGAGAGCGCTGCTGGGGATCGTCGCGGCGAAGTTGAGAGCTGCTCCGGCTTCGTAGAGGCGGACGAGCGCGGCGACGCGGTGGATGGCGACATTGGCGCGGCCGAAGTGGGTGTGGTGGGTGTCGTAGTGGCGCTCCATGCGTTCAGCAGCCTGGGTGGCTTCCTGGTGCATGGACAGGGCCAGGGAGGTGTCTTCCTGCTCGGCTGCGGTGATCGCGGCGGCGAGGTGGAGCATGCCGTGGAGGGAGAGCAGGCTCGTCGGGTGCTTGGGCACTTCGGGGCGCATGCGGTCGGACATGCTCAGCAGGGTCTCGACCGCCTCGGTGCGCTGCCTGGCTGCGCTCATGGCGCGGGCGACGCTGCGCGTGGCCCGCGCCTGCGACCAGGTGTCGTCGACCGCCAGGGCGGTGTGCATGGCGCGGTCGGCTGCCAGCCAGGCGACGTCGTGGCTCTCGAACTTGAGCAGCATCGAGGAGGCCAGGCGGTAGGCCGCGATGAGCACGCGGTAGGCGTCGACCTGCCCGGCCGGCGGTGCGGCGAGGGCTGCGCGCTGCGCTGCTTCCAGCAGCTTCGGCAGGTGTTGGGCGACGGTGGTGAAGTGGGACGACGTCCAGGCGTGCTCGATGTAGTCGGCCTGGCGAGCGAGTTGGGCGACGCCGGCAGGCTTGGTGTCCGCGGCCGCCAGGCCGGGGTAGCGGCCGAGTGCCGCGCGGATGGCGCTGACCTCGGCGGCGTCCACGCGGTCGGCGGCTCGGGCTGCGGCGGGTGCGTCGGTGAGGACGCTGGGGTCGATGGCGAGGGCGTCGGCGACCAGCTCGATGACCGGGATGCGTGCGAGGCTGCGCTCACCCGACTCGACCTTGTCCAGCCACGAGGTCGAGCGACCGATCATGTCGGCGAACTGCTTGCGGCCGAGGTTGCGGCGCAGGCGCCAGTAGCGGACTCGCTTGCCGATCTCACCGGCGGTGTCGGGCATCCGACCTCCTCGGCTTCTCCCGAGTTGATGACGCAAGGGTAGCTGGGGAGAGGTTGCACATTTTGTACGACTCGTGACGCTCGGTCGTCCCTAACTTGGCCACCGGTACCGAGCTTTGGGCCGTTGAGCCGATGACGGGTGGTGAGCAGGCGTGGCAGCGCCTCAGGGTGCACGGCGAGCGTGCTTGACGAGTTGGGCCGGTGGTTGGGGGTGACCAGGGACGAACTGCTGTTCAACGCTTGGCTGAGCAGCGTCAACACCGAGTTGGCACGCTACATCGTTCGGCTGATGGACGAGAGCGCGCATGCGTCTCCTCCGCCGTCCGGACCGGGTGGTGAGATGCGTGGCGCCCTCGATCTGGCCGAGGTCGAGGCGGCACTGGCCTTCGACCTCGCCGAGGTGGCCAAAGCCATCGCCTTGAAGGCCACCGGGCAGCCATATCCCCGGCGAGGAAGGAAGCAGGCGGGTGGTCCGCTGGCCCGACCTGACCTACCGGCCTTGGCTGCTGCGGTTGACGGGGTCCAGCGCGCGACCGGCGGTTCGGCTGCCCCATGATCAAGAAGCAGCCCGCCGGCGCGCCCCATACCGTCCGACTGCGTTCCCGCAGGTTCGGCAGCGCGGCCAAGCTCGCCAGCTTCCACTCCGATTATGCCTTGGCCAAGGCGATGGGCGTCAACCGGTCCACCGTGTCACGGGTGATGCACGGCGCGCTCCAGCCAGGCCCCGCCTTCATCGCCGGTGCCTTGGTCGTGCTCGTGCCAATGCAATTCGACGACCTGTTCGAAGTCGTGCCGGTCACCGCGGGTTCGCCATCGGCTCCTACGCCCCTGGCAGATGACGCGGCGCTACGCAGCACCTCGAATGTTTCCGGTGAGATGGGAGCAGCGTTGGAGTACGCCGCACTCGGCTGGCCAGTGCTGCCGGGAGCCGTGTGGCGCGGTGGTCGGTTCGTCGACCCCGACGACGGTCAACCCACCACGGGTGCCGTATTGCGTCCCGTCGAAGCAGCCACGACCGATCCCGGTGTGATCCACCAGTGGTGGACTGCGGCAGGTGGTCAGGCACCAGCGGTGCTCACCGTTACGGGGGCGAACCTCGGTGCAGTGTCCGTGCACCAGTCATTGGCGAAGGACATCACCGATCACCCGAGGTTCAGCTCCAAGCCGACACCCGTACTGGCTCTACCCAGGGCTCCGCTGGCCTACTTCCTGATCGAACCGCCGTTCCCGTTGGTCTTGGCATGGAGGAAGGTGCGCGCGCTGCGGAGCGGGTCGCCGCTGCCCTTGCCGCCGACGGTGATCGGCGAGACGGCAGCGTCATGGCTGGTGTCCCCCGAAGAGACCGGGCACTGCCTGCTGCCCGGAGGCGAACTCGCCAACATCATCAACGACCTGAGAAGGGGCAGCACGTGAGCGAGCCGGTGCACATCAGCTCGGAGCACAGGACCGACGACGGGTTCGATGTGTTCGTGAACGAACTCGTACGGGAAAAGGCGCCGCGACCGTTCGCCATCGTCGAGGAGTACGGCGACCGCCAGTACGCACGCGTCGCGGGGTACGGCCTGGACTACGGCGACCGGGCCGGCGTCAACTCGGTCGAGGGTGACTTCCGCTTGGTGTCGGACAGCGCGGAGCGCGCCCTGATGACCTTCGAACTCAGCACGGGAGACGCCGAGGTGCGACAGCTGCACCTCGTGTGGCTGGGCGGCACACCGGCAGTCGCTCGGGAGAGGTAGGACGGGGCGGAGTGCTGAGCACTCCGCCCCGTCACGCTCCCGTTCTCATCGCATCTTCGCCCGGATCTGGAGGAGCAGTTCGTCGGTGGAACCCACCACGCGACGAACGAGGCCCAACAACCGCGCCGCGGCCTCCGGGTTGTCGGTGCCACCGGTCGCGTTGGTCGCCTTCGCCAACTGGTTCAGGTTGCCGCCCACGTTGGCCAGCACCCTGCGCTGCTCCTGCACCGCTGCCGCCAGAGCGGCGAAGGCGTCGCGGTCGAGCCGGGCTCCGCTGTTGCGGTGGGCGGCCTCGTCGAACGCGACCCGAGCGATCCACGCTCCCGCCCGCATGCCGTCCAGCGAAGCCGCGATCGTGATGGCCGCCCACTCGATGTCGGTGAAGGACACCGACGTACGCGCTCGGCGCTTCGCCGTCCCACTGGGCACTGCCTCGCGGTTGCCGAGCCGCACATCGCGGCCTGTGCCACGCCGGTGTTGCTCGTTGCTCACAGCACCCCTCCCCCGTTCCCGGCCCGCCGGCCAGAGGCGTGCACGGGAGGGCTGCTCGCCGAGCACAGCGGTTCGGATCGCGTGGCGACCTTGGTGCGAACTATCAGTTCGCACATATCTTGCTCTCCCTGGAGCGGCTCCCCAGGCAGTTCGAAGAGGTAGCGGAACTCGCCGTGCGCACCGCTCATGTGTCTGTCGAACTGTGTGAGCGACATCGTCAGTCCCCTGCGGACAGAGCACGAACGACCGACTCGGTGATGACCACGAGCCGCCTCCCGTACCTCGCCACCTTGGCCGGGAACTCGCCACGAGCGATGAGGTCGTACGCCTTGCTGCGGCTCATCCCGAACGCCAAGGCCGCCGTCGTGACGTCCACGGCGGGCGGCCAGGTCGCCTTGATCTCTGCCAGCGTCGGTCGGTTCTGCCTACTCCTCATCCCACTCACCTCCCCGCTGTTCGTGCTCAGCGAGGTGTGCGAGGAAGCTGTGGTAGGCCAGCATGTTGCGGCCGCGAGGCAGCCGGCTCCCCGCTTCCCAGCGGTGCACAGTGGACGCCGAGACCTCGCAGTCCTGTGCGACCAGAGCTTGGCTGAGACCCGCGTCGACGCGCAGCCGCCGCGCTCTTCCCGTCCGAATCCATGTCTGCAGCTCGGCGGATCGCTCCGCCCGAGACTGCCCCCCGGTAGTCATGTCATCGACGGTAGCATGCAAAGACATTGGCCATGCCGTGGCGATGGCATACCTTGGGTCGCACAAGACCGCAGAGATCGGAAGGGGGTGCGTATCGTTCTGCCGTGCCTCGCCTGCCGAAGAACTTCCGGATCGCTTGGGTGACCATCGACGAGTTGGCACCGATCGGCTACCTGGAGACGGGTCCGGACACCGCTGTACCGACCCGGTTCCAAGCCAACTTCGCGTTGGAGGAGCCGGACGTCGCGGCGACGATGGAGGTGTTCGTCGGCACCGACCTGCGGCCCGTGGTGCTGTCGGTGGCCGTGAAGGGCAAGGCCGCGGCGCCGGTTACCACGTCGGTGATGCGGCAGATCCTCGTCGACCAACTCGTGCGCGCTGCTGTCGAGAAGGCAACTGTGCCCGCCTCCGTGCGGGACGAGTGGCTGGCCACCTTGCCGCTCGGTGCGCAGGCAGTCGACCGTCGTGAAGCGTCTTCGACCGCGGACGAGCGCGTCCGCAACCAGGCCGACGACGACGCCCGGCGCGCGGCGCGGATCTACTCCGGCGCCGTGGCAGCCGGCAACAGGGCACCTGCGGTGGCCGTGGCCAACGTGATGAACAGGTCGCGGACGCAGGCGGCGCGGTACATCCGCAGGGCCCGGGAACTCGGATTGCTGCCCCCTCTCGGCTCATCGGAGGGGGCCTGAACTAAGGAGCTGCAAGCTCGTGGGTGACCCGATCAAGAAGATCGAGTTGAAGGACGGTACGACGAGGTACCGGTTCGTGATCGACATCGGGCGCGACCCGGCGACCGGCAAGCGTAGGCAGTTGACCAAGACCTACGACACCAAGAAGGAAGCCCGCGCCGAGTACGCCAAGGTCAAGCACCAGACCGACGAGGGGACGTTCGTCGGACCCGACAAGACCACGGTGTCGGCCTGGCTGGACACCTGGTTGAAGTCCACGACGGTCGACGTCGAGAAGGCCACCGCCGCCAACTACGCAGACGCGTTGCTGCCGGTGCGCGAGCGGCTCGGCGGGAAGCGGCTCCAAGACGTCACCGAAGAGGACGTGGACGAGCTGGTCAGCTGGATGCTCACCTCCGGTCGGAAGCGCGGCGGGAGGGTCGGCAGCGGGCTCAGCGTCCGGTCCGTGCAGCTCACACTGGGGCGCTTCAGGTCATCGTTGAACGTGGCGATGCGGCGCAGGTTGGTAGTCCGCAACGTCGCCCAGTACACCCAGATCCCGCGCGAAGCGCGGCGCAAGGCGGCGGCTGCGGCGGCCTTGCGAGTGCCTTGGAGTGAGATGGAGGTGAGACAGTTCCTCGCCGCGATCCGCGACCACCGGCTCCACGCGCCCGTGCTCCTGGCGCTGATCGGGATGCGGCCCGCCGAGGTCTGCGGACTCAGGTGGAGCGCCGTCGACCTCGACGAGGGGACGCTGTCGATCGAGCTGACGCGCACGCTGGTCGAGGGTGAAGTCGAGGAGAAGGGGCCGAAGTCGGAGAAGGGCAAGCGCAAGCTGCCTCTACCCACGCCCCTGCAGGCAGCACTCAAGGCGTTCAAGGCCAGGCAGGCCGCGGAGGCGATGAGAGCCGGTGAGCTGTACGAGCGGTCAGGGTTCGTGCTGGTCGACGAGCTGGGCCAACCCTGGAAGACCGATCGACTTCGGCGCGCGATTCACAAGCTGATGGAGCAGGCCAACGTGCGGAAGGTCCGGCCCTACGACGCTCGGCACGCCTGCCTGACCTACCTGGCGACGTCCGGTGTGCCGGACGTGATCGTGAGCGCCTGGGCGGGCCACGCGGACCTCAGCTTCACCAAGCGGGTCTACATCCACCCGAACGTCGAGCACCTGAGGCAGGCAGCCGATCAGCTCGGTGAACTCCTGGGCTGAAAGAAGCAGTACGAGCGTTCGTGAGAAATTGTGAGACGACGTGCCCGGAAACAGAATCAGGGCCTTGTCTCACCGTAGTGATCCAAGGCCCTGACCTGGGCTTTCGCCGTACTTCGACCGTCGGGACGACAGGATTTGAACCTGCGACCCCTTGACCCCCAGGCACTTTCCAGCGGGTTTCCACCACGGTCGATCAGGGCTTTGACCAGCACAAACAGTCCCCCGACGTCCATCGACGTCCGCACGGGTGCGCACCGTTTGTCACTCAGTTAGTCACCCAGTCCACCACGTGAACATCCACAGTGGACTAGCCTTGACCAGGCACAATGACGAACACTCTACTCGGGTGGGCGGCCGAACCAACACCTGATGGATGTGCGCCCCTGCCTGCTATCTGACCGGGCATCAAGTGAACCAGCCGCGGCTCCCGCCAGGCTCGGCCGGTGTTCTTCCAGAGGCCCGGACCACCAGCGGATCAGCGCTGGGATCGGAATCTCTAATTTGCCAAGCTCTCAATCACTTCACCCACTAGGCAGGGAACTTCTTCAAGTGCAAATTCCAGCAGCTGTTCCAGGCCTACGGCATGAGGGCTCATGTCAACGTTCAAATCATCCGTCCAGGCATTCGGCGCATACCGCGCCGTCATTGACAAATAAAATAGTGCCGCCCACCATGCGCATAGACGGTGTAACGTACGCCCTTGCTCAGGCAAAGTTGGATCCACCACATCGTCGAATGAGAAGTATGGTTTTCTCACGCCGAGTTCCCGCTCTAGGGCGGATCGATCCTCATCCGCAGGCGTGAAGTAGTCAGAATCTTTAACGGTTATTTCACCTTGCCTCGTCAGCGTCAACCAGCCTTTCCGACCGAGGCCGCTACCATTGTCAATGTTCCCGACTTCCCACTGGTCATTAAATTGCGGATAGAACCGGCGCAAGAACTCTCCAACTAGCGCCTGCATGTTCTGGGCTTGAAGTATTGACGCAGGGAGCCCGTTGATGCACAAAACATCAATTCCATTTCTGGTCGCAAACGCCTCAACGCTGACAGCCAGAGGCGCTGGCATGTCATTAAGCGATGCGAACATGGAACTCCCTCCGGAGTACGTGCGCGTGCGAGTTTCGTCCAATAATGCAAAGAGACTGCCCAATTTGATCTCTGTCGTGAGATCGGGACTATTTAGAATCCTTGCAATTGTGGGGTATGCCTCTTGAATTCTCCCCGTGCCGCGAACGACCATGTCGGTGAGACTCTGTCGTTCCCTGACCGGCGCGCGGTCGCGATCACTTAGGTTGGGAGCCTTCAGGCCGTGTCCTTGCAACTGCCAAGGGCAGGATCTATCCGGATTAGCTGCGGCTATTGCTCGACCTGCCTGGTAAATCCCGTAGTAAAGCAAAATTGGCTTAGATTCCATACCTACGGAAGTTGCCGCAGTATAAAGTTGTTCCGACTGCTCCAACGCTGCATTGAAAGTTCCACGTCGCGCATCATTTCCTAACACCGCTGGCGGTGGTGAAGACCTCATTCGCCGCAGGTACTGCCAATAAGTTTTCGAAGTGTTGAAGTACATGAATCTCCAATCAATGGAGCGGTCTCATCAGATGCCCCGTTGCGGTCACAGCGCGCCTTTCTCGGATTGCCGGGCAACTGTCCCGAGATTGATGAAACCAGCGATTCGCGCCGCCGCAACCTCGTAGCATAGGAGGTTGACACCTGGAACTGTCCGCGCCGAATGAGGGCTTACTATTACACCGGGACAGGACCATAGCGGGTGATCCTTAGGAAGCGGTTCAGGTTCGGTAACGTCCAAAGCGGCACGCAGGCGACCGCTTTCCAGTTCACCAACCAAGGCCATCGTGTCTACAATTTTCCCGCGCGCCGCGTTGACTAGTAGCGCACCATCGCTCATGGTCGCCAAGAACTCGGCGTTGACGAGTCCACGGGTCTTCTCAGTAAGCGGTGCGGCGATAACCACGATGTGATGCCCTGGGACCAGGTCCGGAATTTCGTCCGCTCCATGAACTCCGTCGCGCGGAGCGCTAGCGACGAGTGTGCAACTCACATCGAAGGCTGTCAATCTGCGGGCCACGGCTCGCCCGATGCTGCCAGCGCCTACGATCAGAACGCGTTTACCGTCTAGCGTGTCGGCGTTAAAGCGCCGATGTGCCCAAACTCTGGAATCTTGAAACCTCACCAACGCTGGCCACTGACGGTACTGGGTGAGGATTGCAGACAGCACCCATTCAGACACCGGGCCAGCATGGGCACCACGAGCGCTTGACAAGACCACACTATCGGGCACATGCTCCGCCCATTCGTCCACCCCCGCCGATAGGAGTTGAACCATGCCGAGGTTGGGTAGTTGTTCGACCAGCGGAATCGGTCGGTGGCTCCCTCGGTACGGCGGAAGCAGGATCTCAGACATGCGCTGTGTGTCTGTCAATACCGAAACGTTCGGGTCATAGGTGCACACCTCAACGCCGTTTAGGTCAGACAGCTTTTCCACGCCAACTTCGTCGTCGGGCTCGTTGCTAACGAGTACCTGCATCGCTTTCCCCTGAACTGTACGTCAGTTATTACGATCAACACCGCTGCGGTCAGCTGCTACCAGCCACGGACTTGACCAAATCTCGCGCCTGATCCTGCAATGGTGCTCCCGAGGCGCTGTTGTTAATCACGGAGTGCTCTACCGGTGGGCGGAAGTCCACGTCAATGGTCGCTAGATAGTCAGTCCAATTATCCAGCTTGGCTGCGTCGCGAGCCGCTCCACGGTGCCGAATGTAGGTATGCATAGTATCCGCATCGCAGTACACCCACACAATCGAAACTTTTGCTCGCATTTCCCTGCATGTCGCTTCAATTCGGTGCAGCCAAGCAATGTCTTTAAATTCTTTGATGAAGGGCGCTGTCACGATTGCACTGTTACCGCATTGAACGTTCTCCGTCAATGCATTGATGAGCGCTTCATACTCGCGCGGGCGAATGCGCGCCACGTACTCCTCCGACTCACGGTCGTGTGGCGAGCGGCCAAGGATTTCTAGCGCTGCCTCTACAACGGGCCGAGTGAGGGTGTCCTTGTCGAGCATCGGCCAACCGGTTTCGCGCGCCAGCACCCGGCCCAGTTCGGTCTTGCCGCTGCCTGCGTAGCCGCCGACAAGTAGAACTTGAGGCGTCTTCACTCGCACCTCGGTATGGGCTGCCTCGTCCGGTGCGTTGACGACGCGACCCGCCCGCGGCTTGCTGATGATGACGTTCTCGTCCACGAGAAGCTTCATGGCTTCGTTGATCGTGAAGACGCTGACGCCCCACTGCTGCGCCAGCTCGCGCGTGGACGGCAAGGACTGTCCGTCACGCAGTAGCCCAGCCGCGATCTGGTTCCTGATGTTCCGCGCCACCTGGTGGTGCAAGGACTCGCCACGCGAGACACGTGGAGTCTGGCCGGTCATGCTGCCTCCGGATCGCTCGACACAGACCAGAAGCATACCAGTGACCTAACACTGGACTGGCGGTCGTTTCCGCTGGTAGCGAGCGTGCGCACCCTCCCATGATGCCTAACAGTTGACTCGGTAACCATTCAACTGTTAGCTTCCTCCTGTCGCCGCTGTGGCGACGAGCACCTGGGAGGTTTCGAGATGGACGACGTGGCCAACTACCCGGATGGTCTGACCTCGGTAGTGGTTGAGCAGCTGTTGGACGCGCAAGTGTCGGTGGAGATCGCGTCGGCCGCGTTGACGTCGGGCCTGTTGGACGGTTCGGCGCGGGAGCGTCGGAACCGTCGGATCGCGGCCCGTGCGTTGCGGGGGATCACGCCGCGGTACGGCG
>NZ_JBHTLK010000048.1:0-37159 GCF_042678885.1 Saccharothrix hoggarensis | reverse complement strand
CGGGTTTCCGGTCGCCGGGCGGCCCAGCCGAACACCCGGCCGCGGGCCCCGGGGGTCCGGGGCGCCGGCGCTTCCACCACGGCGCGGGCGCCCGGGTCGGTCGACGCGCACAGGGCGTGCGCGGCCGACGCCAGGGTCACGTGGCGGTGCCAGCCCGCGAACGACCGGCCGCTGAAGTCGCGCAGGCCGACCCGCTCGCCGATGTCCACGGCGTCCCGGTCCACCCGGTCGACCAGCTTGCCTAGGCGCAGCAGCTCCGCCGGGGCCGCCGAGTCGCCCAGGTCGGTCAGCCACAGCTGCGCGGGCCACGGGTGGCCCACCAGGCCCGTCCCGATCAGGTGCAGGTCGGTGACCTCGTCCACGCCCCTCTCGGTGGGCAGGCCGACCCGCACGGCGGCCACGAGGTCGGTGCGGGTCGTCGGGATCGGCTCGTGGTCGGTCCAGTTGAGCAGCCGCCGGGCCGACCGCAGCGCGCCGATGAGCTGGTACGCGGGCACCGCGCCGGACGTCAGGCCGGGCAGCCGCACGTCGTCCGTGGTGAGCCGGTGGTTGGTGCCGATGCGGACCAGCCACGGCGTGCCGGCGGCGCGCAGGCGGCGGGCCAGGCGCTCGATGTCCAGGCACCGGGCGTCGAGGACGACCGGACGTGACGGGACACCGGGCCGCGACGCCACCTCCAGGTAGGCCTCCAGCACGCAATCGGTGATGCTCTCCTCCCCCACGCCGTCGGGGATCGACGCGCGGCTGCGCTTGCGCTCGTCCCGCAGCCAGGCGTGCGGCAGGTGCAGCCGCCAGTTCACCGGGCTGCTGACCTCGTCCGACGCGGCCCACACGCCGAGCGCGTGCTGCGCGTTGAGGGCCTGGCCGAGGGTGGGGCAGAACCGCCTGCCGACGCCCACGGAGTCGTTGCCCGCCTTGGGTATCACCATCGGGCGCACCACCCACGCCTGCGGTGGCATCGCCCTGACGGTGTAGTCGGTGAGCGCCTCGCGGACCGGGGCCCAGTCCCAGGTCGAGTCGCTGATGAAGTGGTGCAGGCTCTGCTCGGTGGCGTGACCGCCGACCGCCGCGGCGATGTTGCGCATGGATTTGCGCCCCGGTGCGGTGAGCAGGCCGTAGAGGTACGACATTCCCTTCCGGCGTTGATCGCTGCGGAACATGGATGTGAACAGCCCGCTGCACAGCTCGTCCAGCACATCGCGGTGCAGGTCGAGGCGCGGCGACAAGGCTACGCTCACGTACCTTCCCCCAAACCATCGCATTCGATGGAGACACTCGTCGAGTGGTCCCACCGAGTGTTGCCCGACAGGGGCCGCCGTGGAAGGTGGTCGGCACACCACCCCTCACGTCGAAACTGTTGGTGACCGCACCTCAACCGCCCTCACCTGCGGCGACACCGCCAGGACCGACATTGTGGACGTTGCCGGATTCCGGTCGGGTTGGAAAGTCCCGCCGGTGTCCCGCCAAAGCCCCGTCGAAGTCCCGCCAAAGGCCGGCGCGTCACCTCGTGTTGCCGCCGAATTCAACCGAATGCCCCGCGACCTGACACCTGACGGCTGATCTGACGTATTCGGGCGGACCCGATGGACTCGGGCGGCTTTCCTTTGCCGGGCCGCGCTCCGGCCGGCCACGATCGCGGTAGCCATCGCATTCGTGCGCGGTGGACGGCGAACGGGAGAAGCCCAGTGGAGCAGGAGCTGCGGGACATCATCCCGCACCAGGCGCCGCAACAGCCGCAGTGGCCCGACTCGACGCGGATCGCGCGGGTCCGCCGGGACCTGGCGACCCGTCCCGCGCTGGTCGGCGTCGACGACGTGCGGACGCTGAGGACGTTGCTGGCGCGGGTCGCGGCCGGTGAGGCGCACGTGATCCAGGCAGGCGACTGCGCGGAGGACCCGGCCGAGTGCACGGTCGGGTACGTGGCGCGCAAGGCCGCGCTGCTCGACGTGCTGGCCGGGACGATGAAGCTGAACACGCACAAGCCCGTGCTGCGGGCGGGACGGCTCGCCGGGCAGTTCGCGAAGCCCCGGTCGGAGCCGACCGAGGTCGTCGGCGGCGTCGAGCTGCCGGTCTACCGGGGGCACATGGTGAACAGCCCCGAACCCGACCCGGAGCGCCGCAGGCCCGACCCGCGACGGCTGCTGTCGGGTTACCTCGCGGCCCGCGAGGTCATGGTCAACCTCGGGTGGCCGAGCGGTGGCGCGACGGCCATCGACGCGCCCGTGTGGACGAGCCACGAGGCGCTGCTGCTGGACTACGAGCTGCCGATGGTGCGGCGCACGCCGTCCGGCGACCTGGTGCTCACCTCGACGCACTGGCCGTGGATCGGCGAGCGGACCCGGCAGCCGGACGGCGGGCACGTCGCCCTGCTGGCCCGCGTGGTGAACCCGGTGGCGTGCAAGGTCGGGCCGAAGACCACCGTCGAGGACCTGCTGGCGCTGTGCCGGAAGCTCGACCCGAACCGGGAGCCGGGCAGGCTGACCCTGATCTCCCGCATGGGCGCGGAGGCCGTGGAGGAACGGCTGCCGGTGCTCGTCGCGGCCGTGCGGGCGGCCGGGCACCCGGTCATCTGGCTGTGCGACCCCATGCACGGCAACACGGTGCGGTCGCCGTCCGGGCTGAAGACCAGGGTGGTGGAGACCGTCCTGCACGAGATCCGCGCCGCGCAGCGGGCGATCACCGAGGGCGGTGGCGTGGCGGGCGGCCTGCACCTGGAGACCGCGACCGACGACGTGACGGAGTGCGCGACGCACCCGGGCGACCTCGGCCACGTCGGCGACAAGTACACGACGTTCTGCGACCCGCGCCTCAACCCCGCCCAGGCGGTGTCGGTGGTCGCGGCGTGGACCGGATGAGCGCGGAGGACGTGATGCGAGACCGGATAGCCCTGGTCACGGGCGCCGCCGGCGGGATCGGCGCGGCGGTGGCCCGCACCCTCGCCGCACGCGGCGCCACCGTGGCCGCCGTGGACCGCGACCCCGCGCGGTTGGCCGAGGCGGTCGACAAGCTCGTCGCCGAAGGGCTGGCCGTCACCGGCTACACCGCCGACGTCACCGACCACGCCGAGGTCGACGCGCTGGTGGACCGGGTCGAGCGCGAGACCGGCCCGGTGGACTCCCTGGTCAACGTGGCGGGCGTGCTGCGGCTCGGCGGCGCCCTCGAACTGTCCCAGGAGGACTGGGCGGGCACGTTCGCGGTCAACGCCACCGGCGTGTTCAACGTGTCCCGCGCGGTGGTGGGCCGGATGGTGCCGCGCCGCCGCGGCGCGGTGGTCACGGTCGCCTCCAACGCGGCGAGCACGGCCCGGGTGGCGATGGCGGCGTACGCGGCGTCCAAGGCGGCGGCCACGATGTTCACCAAGGTCCTCGGGCTGGAGGTCGCGCGGCACGGCATCCGCTGCAACGTCGTGGCGCCCGGCTCGACCGACACCCCGATGCTCACCTCGATGTGGCACGACGAGGCCGACCGGACCGCGACCCTCGCGGGCAACCCCGGCGCGTTCCGGGTCGGCATCCCCCTGGGTCGGGTCGCGAGCCCCGAGGACGTCGCCGAGGCGGTCGCGTTCCTGCTCTCCGACCAGGCCCGGCACATCACCATGCACGACCTGACCGTCGACGGCGGCGCCACCCTCGGCGTCTAGGCGACACCTCTGGAGGAGCTCCATGCCAGGCATCCCGCCCATCGAACCGTACTCGATGCCGACACCGGAATCGTTGCCGCGCAACGAGGTCCAGTGGACGGTGACACCCGAGCGCGCGGTCCTGCTCGTGCACGACATGCAGTCCTTCTTCCTGCGCCCCTTCGACGTGGTGCCGGAGTTCCGCGACGAACTGGTGGACAACATCGCCGCGCTGCTGCGGTGGAGCCGGTCGCACGGCGTGCAGGTCGCCTACACGGCCCAGCCGGGCGACATGACGCCCGAGCAGCGCGGTCTGCTGCGCGACTTCTGGGGGCCCGGCATGCGGGTCGACCCGGCGGACCGCGCGATCGTGCCCCGGCTCGCCCCCGAGCCGCGGGACTGGCAGTTCACGAAGTGGCGCTACAGCGCGTTCTTCCGCTCGGACCTGGCGCGGCGGATGGCCGACGCCGGTCGTGACCAGCTGATCCTGTGCGGTGTCTACGCGCACGTCGGCGTGCAGGCCACCGCGGTCGACGCGTTCAGCAACGACATCGCGCCGTTCGTGGTGTCGGACGCGCTCGGCGACTTCGACGAGCGCCACCACCGCAACGCGCTGGAGTACGTGGCGCAGCGGTGCGCGGCCGTCGTGCGGACGGACGCGGTGCTGGCCTGCGTGCCCGCCGAAGCCCGGCTGGGCGTCCGATGAGCGCTCTCGACGCCGTGCTCGGCACGTCGCCGCCGCCGTTCGCCCTGCTGCACCGGCCGCACGTCGCCGGTGACGCCCTGGAAGTGCTGCTGGGCACGGTGTCCGAACCCGCGCTGCTCGCCGACGTCGAGCTTCCCGAGGACGGCCGGTCGCCGGCGGAGACGCTGGTGCTGGTGCCGTTCCGGCAGATCGCGGAACGCGGGTTCGCGGCGGTGGACGACGGCGAGCCGCTGCTCGCGCTGTCCGTGACGGCACGGGAGGTGCTGCCCTTGGAGGACACCCTCGACCGCATCCCCGACGTGCCGATCCGGTTGTCGGACGGGCACTTCGACATCGCCGACGACCGGTACGCCGACCTGGTGCGCCGGGTGGTCGCGGACGAGATCGGCACCGGCGAGGGCGCGAACTTCGTCATCCAGCGCTCGTTCGTCGCGGACGTCCGGGACTACTCCCCCGCCGCCGCGCTGGCGTTCTTCCGCCGGCTGGTGCGCCGGGAGACCGGCACGTACTGGACGTTCATCGTGCACACCGGCGAGCGGACGTTCGTCGGCGCGAGCCCCGAGCGGCACATCAGCCTGGCCGGCGGCGAGGCCGTGATGAACCCCATCAGCGGCACCTACCGCTACCCGGCGTCCGGGCCGTCGCTGCCCGACGTGATGCGGTTCCTGGCCGACCGCAAGGAGTCCGACGAGCTGTACATGGTCGTGGACGAGGAGCTGAAGATGATGAGCCGGGTGTGCGACGGGGGCGCCCGCGTCACCGGGCCGCGGCTGAAGGAGATGGCCCGCCTCGCGCACACCGAGTACTTCATCGAGGGCCGCAGCTCGCTCGACCCCCGCGACATCCTGCGCGAGACGCTGCTCGCGCCGACCGTCACCGGCAGCCCGCTGGAGAGCGCGTGCCGCGTGATCCGCCGGCACGAGCCCGTCGGCCGCGGCTACTACAGCGGGGTGATCGCGCTGCTCGGCCACGACGAGCACGGCGGTCACGCGCTCGACTCGGCGATCCTCATCCGGACCGCCGACATCTCCCGCGGCGGGCGACTGCGGATCGGCGTGGGCGCCACCCTCGTCCGCCACTCCGACCCGGACAGCGAGGTCGCGGAGACCAGGGCGAAGGCCGCCGGACTGCTGGCCGCGCTGGAGTCGTCGGACACGACGCGGTTCGGCGACCACCCGAGCGTGCGCGAGGCGTTGCGCGACCGGAACACCCCCATCGCCGGCTTCTGGCTGGCCGAACCCGGCGCGCGGGAGCGGCCGGTGCCCGCGCTGGCGGGGTTGCGGGCGCTGGTGGTGGACGCGGAGGACACGTTCACGTCGATGCTGGCCCACATCCTGCGCTCGCTGGGGCTGGTGGTGACCGTGGCGCGGTACGACGAGGAGTACGCGTTCGACGGGCACGACGTCGTGGTGCTCGGCCCCGGTCCGGGCGACCCGCGCGACGACGCGCACCCGAAGATCGCGCACCTCGGCGCGGCGGTGGACGCGTTGCTGGAGGAGCGGCGGCCGTTCCTCGCGGTGTGCCTGAGCCACCAGGTGCTCAGCCGCAGGCTCGGGTTCGGGATCGCGCGGCGGGACGTGCCGAACCAGGGCGTGCAGAAGGAGATCTCCCTGTTCGGCGTCCCGGAGCACGTCGGCTTCTACAACACGTTCTCGGCCCGGAGCACCCATGACAAGGTCGACTGCGCCGGTGTCGGGGTGGTCGAGGTGAGCAAGGAGGGCGTGGACGGCGCGCCGGGCGAGGTGCACGCGCTGCGGGGACCGCACTTCGCGTCGGTGCAGTTCCACGCCGAGTCGGTGCTCACGAGGGACGGCGAACGGATCATCGGCGCCCTGCTGGTCGAGGCGCTGAACCTGTGAGGGGTGTGGCATGACGAGGGTTCTCATCGCCGGCGGCGGCATCGGCGGCCTGGCGACGGCGCTGGCCGTCGCGACGCGCGGGCACCGGGTGACGGTGCTGGAACGGCGCGGCGAGTTCACCGAGCTGGGCGCGGGCATCCAGCTCGCGCCCAACGCGTTCCACGCGCTGGACGTGCTGGGCGTGGGCCAGGCCGTGCGGGACCGGGCGGTGTTCGTGGACGAGCTGAGGTTCATGGACGGCACCACGGACCGGACGGTGGCCGCGATGGCGCTCACCGACGACTACCGGGCCCGGTTCGGCAACCCGTACGCGGTCGTGCACCGCACCGACCTGTACCAGCCGTTGCTGGAGGAGTGCCGGCGGACGCCCGGCGTCGAGCTGCGGGTCGACAGCCCGGTGGCGCGGTACGAGCAGGACGGCGACGAGGTCGTCGCCGTGCTCGACTCCGGCGCGCGGGTGACCGGGCACGTGCTGGTCGGCGCGGACGGCATCCGGTCCACCGTGCGCGGCCAGCTGGTGGGCGACGGCGAGCCGAAGGTCTCCGGGCACACCATCTACCGCTCGGTGATCCCGATGGAACGGGTGCCGGAGGACCTGCGCTGGAACGTGGTGACGTTGTGGGCGGGGCCGAAGTGGCACTTCGTGCACTACCCCATCGGCGGCGGGAAGTACCTGAACC
Source organism: Saccharothrix hoggarensis (assembly GCF_042678885.1). Classification (GTDB taxonomy): domain Bacteria; phylum Actinomycetota; class Actinomycetes; order Mycobacteriales; family Pseudonocardiaceae; genus Actinosynnema; species Actinosynnema hoggarensis. Next base: position 30,295 of record NZ_JBHTLK010000048.1, on the reverse strand, counting down.
TGGCGGCGACCCGCGACGACGGCGCCACCGAGGTCGTCGTGGGCCGCCCCGCCGCGACCGAGCACGTCCGCGGGCAGTTCGCGCGCATGGGCGCCCGCGCGCGGCGGCTGCTGGAGCTGGGCGAGGACTGGCGGACGTGGGTGCTGTGCGACCGCGACCCGGTCGACGAGTGGGTCGACGGGCGGGTCGTGCTGCTCGGCGACGCCGCGCACCCGATGCTCCAGTACGCGGCGCAGGGCGCGTGCATGGCGTTGGAGGACGCCGTGCTGCTGGGCGACCTGCTCGACTGCGGGCCGTCCGACGTGCCCGAGCGGTTGGCCCGGTTCCGCGACGAGCGCCGTGACCGGACCGCCCGCGCCCAGCTGGTGGCGAGGTTCATGGGCGAGCGGCTCTACCACCCGGCCGGCGAGGACGCCGAGGCGCGCAACGCCCTGCTGTCCGGCATGTCGCAGGAAGAGCTGCAGGACGCCGTCGCCTGGCTGCACGGCGCCCGCCGCTTCGACGCCCTGGCGTCACCGGGCGCCTGACCGCGGGCACGACGACGAACGCCCGGCCGGGACGATCCGGCCGGGCGTTGTCGCGCGTGCTCGATCAGCCGCGGATGACGGTCTTGCTGCGCATCAGGAACTCGCCGAGGAACCCGTCGTGCGGCACGCCCGGCTCCAACCAGTACGTCGGGTGGTCGCCGAGGTAGACGTTGCTGATGGTCGGCTCGTCCAGCAGCCGGTCCACCAGGGCGTGGTCGTTCGTCATCGCCGTCAGCACCAGGGTTCCGCGCAGCGGCGCGGTGCCGTCCTCGGGTGACCAGGGCGCGACCCAGACGCACGGGAACGGCAGCTCCACGCCCAGGCGGCGGTCGTCCGCCGAGTCGAGCTGGTGCACGGCGGGCCGCAGCACGGTGCTGCCGTCGCCCAGCTCGTCGAGGATGCCGTCACCGCCCAGCCACGCCTTCGACTCCCGCGCCTGCGCCCGCAGGTACCGCTCCACCGCGCGGGCCGACTCGGCGTTCTGCACGGGCAACACCGCGCGGTCGTCCTCCGGCGGCAGGCTCGGCAGCCCCGCCAGCCGCTCGGCGATCGCCGCCGCCAAGGGCGCCGGGTCGCCCTCCACCAGCACCCCGGTGGTGTTCAGGCACGCCACCCCGCCGTGGAAGCTGATCGAGTCGACGATCGTGTCGAGGTGCTCGCGCCAGTCCGTGTCCGCGGTGATCAGGATCTTCGACCGGCCCGGCCCCTGCGGCAGCACCGTGGCGTCGCCGGAGTACTTGCGGACCACGTCGTCACCGCCGTAGACCAGCCCGAGGTCCGCGCCGGCGAGGATCGCGTCCGCGCCCGCGTGGTCGGTCGGCAGCAGGACCACCCGGTCGGGCCCGAACCCGGCCGCCCGCAACGCGCTGACCAGCCGGTGCGGCGTGAACGGCTCGCGCCGGGACGGCCGCACGGCCACGTGGTAGCCCAGCGCCAACGCCTCCAGCCACAACGCGTGCGGCGCGGGGTGGTTGCCCGCCGCGTGCACCGCGAACACGTCGCCGCGCCGAGTCCACACGCCGTGCCCCTCGCGGGTGACCGGGTCCAGCCAGTCGCTGACCGCGCCGCTGGGACGTGCGCCGTACGCGCTGGGGCGGGCCTGCTCGGCCGCGTCGGCGATCTCGCTCGCCGCCCGCCGCACGATGGAGATCGGCACGCCCGACACCCGGCTGACCGCCCGTTCGTAGTCCTCGAACGACAGGCCCTCCACGACGTCGCCGAGGAAGATCCGCGCCGCCTCGGCGAGCGCGGTGGTCCGGTCCTCCACCGAGAGCTTCGGCGCCTTGCGCAGCGCGGCCAGCGCGCGGTCGACGTAGAGCCGGGGCACCATGCTCAGCTCGGCGAACGGCTCGCCGCGCACGTCCGGCACGACCACCCGGTTGCGGGCCCGGTAAGGACCGGACGGCCCGAGGGCGTCCAGTGCGACCGGCGCCATCAGTACACCCCCTCGATGACCACTTCGTCGTCGAACACCTTGACCGGCGCGATGTCGGCCACCGAGTCGCCGACCTGGCCGTCGACGCCCGCGATGCGGGTGCCGTAGTCGCGTTCGAGGTTGTTCGGCAGGAACAGGCTCTTGCTGACGTGGTGCATGACGAGCCGGCCGCGTTCGCCGATGCCGACCGGTTCCCCGGTGTCCTCGTCCACCACCTCCAGCGACATGTACGGCGAGAACGGGTCGTAGACGCACGGGTCGTCGTCGGTCAGCCCGGGCCGCTCGCACGTGTGGCCCAGCAGCATGGTGTTGCCGAAACCGCTGACCAGCACGGTGTCCGGGAAGACCTCGGTCCGGTAGAGGTGGCGGGTGTCGGCGTCCATCTGGGTGCCGACCCACATGATCGCCTTGACCTTCTTGCGCACCAGGGCGACCAGGTCGTCCCGCCGGGCCAGGCGTTCCAGCACCGGCGGCGTCAGCAGCAGCACGCCGATGTCCTGCGACTCCAACGGGTGCGCGAGCTGGTCGACCAGGTGCTCGGTGTACGCGCCCGCCTCGGCGGACCGCCCGTCGGCGAGGAGCTTCTTGACCCACCGCGGGTCGATGTCGATGGTGAACGGCCACCCGCCGCGCGCCACCGTCTGCCGCGCGAACGTCTCGCCGACCATGTGCGGGCCGGTCGGCACGACCTGCAGCCAGTCCACGCCGCGCGGCACGCCGTGCCGGTCCAGCTGCGCGCTGCTCCACGCGAGCATCCGGTCGGTCCACTCGCGCAGCAGCACCACCCGCTTGGGCGCGCCGGTCGTGCCGCCGCTGTCGTAGACGCCGACGATGTCGGGGTCCGGCCCGTAGCCGCGCGGCACCAGGTCCCGCGCCGGCACGTCGCGCAGCGCGTTCGCCAGGTTGGGGAACCGGCGGAGGTCCGCGTAGCCGCGGATGTCCTCGACCGGGTCGAAGTCGAACGAGCGGGCCCGCTCCACCCAGAACGGCGCGCCGGTCTCCGGGGAGAAGTGCCAGCGCAGCGCGGCCCGCAGGAACTCCTCGGGGTCGGGCCGGGTGTCGAAGGGCAGGTCCAGGACGGGGTCGGCGACGGTCGCCATCAGCTCACTTCCTGTCGGGATCGGCCGGAGTCGCGGTGGATGTCGAGGTCGCGGAGGTCGTCGTCGGTGAGCCGGATGGTCGCCGCGAGCGTGTTCTCCTCGAGGTGCCGGCGCGACGACGTGCCGGGGATGCACGCGATCGCGGGCGAGCGGGCCAGCAGCCACGCCAGCGACACCTGGTGCACGGTGGCGTCGTGGCGGCGGGCCACGGTCGCCAGCGCGTCGTCGCGGACCGGGGTGGCCAGCGGCACCTTCGCGTCCGCGCCGGGGTCGCGGTCGTGCTGGAGGGTGAACGTCGCCAGCGGGAAGAACGGCATGTAGGCGATGCCGTTCGCGGCGCACGTGTCCACCAGGTCGTCGTCGCGGCGACGCAGCACGTTGTACTCGTTCTGCACGCACGCGATCGGCACGATCGAGCGCGCCTCCTCGAACTGCGCGGCGCTGACGTTGCTGACGCCGATGTGCCGGACCAGGCCCTGCTCGCGCAGCTCGGCCAGCGTCTCCACCTGCGGCGCGATCGAGTCGGACGGCGTCAGGCCGCCCGCCTCCTCGACGATCCGCAGGTTCACCACGTCGAGCCGGTCGCGCTTGAGCCGGCTCAGGTTGTCGTGCACGGCCTGGCGCAGCTCGGCCGGCGACAGCGCCGACGGCCACGCCCGGTCGGGCGTGCGGCGGGCGCCGACCTTGGTGACGAGCACCAGGTCGTCCGGGTACGGGTGCAGCGCCTCGACGATCAGCTCGTTCACCACGTGGGGGCCGTAGTAGTCGCTGGTGTCGATGTGGTTCACGCCCAGCTCGACGGCGCGGCGCAGCACCGAGACCGCCTCCGCCCGGTCCGCGGGCGGGCCCCAGACGCCGGGCCCGGCGAGTTGCATGGCGCCGTACCCCATCCGCCGGATGCGCAGGTCGCCGCCGAGGGTCAGCTCGCCGGCCGCGGCGGCGGGCAGTGCGGTGTCCGCGTTATTCATGAGGCACCTTTCCTGCGGTCGCGGGTCAGTTCATCTCGGGTTCGAGCCAATCCTGTCCCGCATCCACGCGCAATGCACCGGGCACGAATGTGTCACCTGCTTCGGAAACCCGCACCGGACCAGCGGAAACCGCGTCGTGGGCGACCTGACATATTCACCGGCCGACTCCTTGGCCGCCTTCCCGCGGTCAGGTACGAACGGACCTACCGGAAACATCTTCGATCCGGAGGGGGCGCATGAGTTTTCTCGGCCAGAACGACGACCGGGTGGTCTACGTGGGGCCGGGCGAGGGCCCGAGCAGGTGGGCGTTCGGCGACCGCTACACGATCAAGGCCGGCGAGCACAACACCGGCAAGATGCTGTACCTCATGGAGGCCGTGGTGCCGCCCGGAGGTGGTCCTCCGCCGCACGTGCACCACTGGGAGGAAGAGTCGTTCTACGTCCTGGAAGGCGTCGTGGAGATCCGCGACAAGGGCGGTGAGCGCGAAGTGCCGGCCGGCGGTTTCATCTACGTCCCGCGCGGCACGCTGCACAGTTTCACGAATGTCGGCGACACCCCGGCGAAAATGCTCATCCTGCTCACGCCGGGCGGCAAGGACAGGTTCTTCAACCAGGCCGGCGTGCCCGCCGTGGAAGGCGACGAGCCGCCACCGGAGAGCCAACGGCTGGCCGATGTCGAACTCGGTCTGCGGATCGGTCCGCAGTTCGGCGACGAATACATCATCCCGTGAAGTCGATCAGCGATTCCGGCGACCAGAGAGGCGCACAGCGCGAGATGAACCACGAAAGCGGACGGATCAGCAGGCGGCGCTTGCTGGCGGGCACGGGCGCGATCGGCGTGGCCGCGGCCGCGGCGTCGCCCGGACTGGCCGGCGCCGCGCCCAGCGCCGAGGCGACCGACGTGGCGGCGCGGACCTTCGCGCCCGTGACGATCGGCCCGGCCGACCCCCGCTACGCCGACCTCGTCGTCGGCCTCGAACGGCGCTGGGTGGCCGCACCGGACTCGGTCCGCGTCGTGTCGACGCCCCAGCAGTCGCTGCTGGTCGTGCAGGAGGCGGTGACCGCGCGCAAGCGGCTGACCGTGCGCGGCGGCGGCCACTGCTACGAGGACTTCGTGTTCAACCCCGAGGTCGACATCGTGCTCGACCAGTCGGAGATGACGTCGGTCTACTACGACGCGCGGTACAACGCGTTCGCCGTCGAGGCGGGCGCGACGCTGCTGGACGTGTACGAGCTGCTGTTCAAGACCTGGGGCGTGACCATCCCGGCGGGCCAGTGCTACTCGGTCGGCGTCGGCGGCCACGTGGCGGGCGGCGGCTGGGGCTTGTTGTGCCGCAAGGAAGGGCTCGTGGTCGACCACCTGTACGCGGTGGAGGTCGTGGTCGTCGACGCGACCGGCCGGGCCCGGCTGGTGGTGGCGACGCGCGAGGCGGACGACCCCAACCGCGACCTGTGGTGGGCGCACACCGGCGGTGGCGGCGGCACGTTCGGCGTGGTGACCCGCTACCTGTTCCGCTCGCCGTCGGCCCGGTCCACGAACCCGGCCGAGATCCTGCCCAAGCCGCCGAAGGAGGTCCTGCTCAGCGCCATCGCGTGGTCGTGGGACGGGCTGACCGAGGCCACGTTCGCCACGCTGGTGCGCAACTTCGCCGACTGGCACGTGGCCAACGCCGCGCCCGGCGGGCCGTACGCGGGGCTGTGCAGCTTCCTCAACCTCAACCACCGGGCCACCGGCGAGATCAGCCTGTTCACCTCGATGAACGTCGACCGGGCGGACAGCGAGGACCTGCTGGCCCGGTTCATCGCCGACGTGACGCGCGGCGTCGACCTGCCGCACGGCGCCGTCACCCGGCCGTCGGGCGAGCACGGCCCGCTGCCCCAGTTCGTCGAGCCGAAGCGGTGGAGCTGGCTCACCGCCACGCGGTACCTGGGCACCATCCACCCGCGCCTGGTCGACCCGACGCTGCGCGGCGACCACAAGTCGGCGTACCACCGCAAGGGGTTCACCGACTCGCAGATCGCCCTGCTGTACCGGCACCTGTCCGGCGGCGACGGGTTCTCGAACCCCTTCGCCCAGGCGGTGCTCAGCTCGTACGGCGGCCAGGTCAACGCGGTCGGCCGCACCGACACCGCGCTGGTGCACCGCGACAGCGCGTTCAAGGTGCTCTACCAGTCGGGCTGGACGGAGGTTGCCGACGACGACGCCAACGTGGCGTGGCTGCGCCGCTTCTACGAGGAGGTGTACGGCGGGACCGGCAAGGTGCCCGTGTCGAACGCGCAGACGTCCGGCTGCTTCGTGAACTACTGCGACGCCGACATCAGCGAGGCGGCGCACAACACCTCGGGCGTCCCGTGGCACACGCTGTACTGGGGCGAGAACTACCCGAGGCTCCAGCGGGTGAAGGCGAAGTACGACCCGACGGACTTCTTCCGGCACCGCCAGTCCGTCCGCCTTCCCTGAGCCCGACGCACCGAGCACCACGGCCAGAGCTTCACGGCCTGAGCTTCAAGTCTGGGCTTCACGGCCAGAGCTTCACGGCGTGGTCTTCACGGCCTGAACAGAACGACGACGGGCGCCCGCGGCGGCGCGGGCGCCCGTCGTCGCTCAGGAGGGTTCGCCGAACCACCGCCGCAGTGCCGCGGCCAGCCGGTGGTGGTCGGAGTCCATCCCCGTGCCGCTCCACGCGATGTAGCCGTCCGGGCGGACCAGCAACGTCGGCGCGGCCAGCGTGTCGTCACAGCTCGCGGTGACCACGTCGACGCGGTCGGACCAGCGGGACGCGACCTCGCGCAGCCGCTCCCGGTCGGCCAGGTCGATCAGCACCGGCCGCCCGGCGCGCAGCAGCTCGGCGAGGCTGTTGACCTCGGTGCCGACCTTGAGCCTCAGGTCCGGCGCGAACAGGCCGCCCAGCGGGTCGTCCGGGTGGGCGGTGTCGTACCGCACGTCCACGCCGGTGATCATGCCCGCGAGGAAGTCGTTGACCTGCGGCAGGTCCATCAGCTCCACGAAGAGCTCGCGCAGCGAGTCGATCCGCGGGTCGGGCAGCATCAGGCCGACCTGCGCGCGCACGTTGTAGAGCACCCGTGCGGCCACCGGACGCCGTTCCGCGTCGTAGGTGTCCAGCAGGCCGGGCGGCGCCCAGCCGCCGACCTGCGCGGCGAGCTTCCAGCCGAGGTTCACCGCGTCCTGGAGGCCCAGGTTGACGCCCTGGCCGCCGGCCGGGAAGTGCACGTGCGCCGCGTCGCCCGCGACGAACACCCGGCCACGCCGGTAGGTCTCGGCCTGCAGCGCCGCGTCGGTGAACCGGGTGAGCCAGCGCGGCTGGTCCATCGGCACCCGGAACCCCGCGATGCGCTCGACCTCCGCGCTCAGCTCGTCCAGCGTCACCGGCGCGGACCGGTCGGGGTGCGGCGCCCGGAAGTCGTACGTGCACACCCGGCTGTGGCCGAACGGGTTGGTCCAGAACAGCGTCCAGCCGCGGTGGTTGCGCTGCCAGCCGACCGGCGCGCCCATCGGGTCCAGCAGCCGGACGTCGCCCATCAGCGCGGACACCGTGCCCGGCGTGCCGACGAACGCGATGTCGGCGAGCCTGCGGACGGCGCTGCGGGCGCCGTCGCAGCCGACCACCCAGTCCGCCGTGACGGTGCGGGTGGCGCCGCTCTCGGAGCGGACCTCCAGCACGACGTGGTCGCCGCGGTCGTCCAGCCCGACGACCTCGCTGTCGCGCTCGATCCGGGCGCCCAGCGCGGTGGCGCGGTCGGCGAACACCTGCTCGGCGTAGGCCTGCGGGCTGCCGACGATCGCCGGGCCCTCGTCCACGACCCGCGAGATGTCGAGGTTGAACAGGCCGGCGAAGTGGAAGGTCACCGGGCCGGCGCGGCGGGCCGACGCCCGCGGTCCGGGCTGCACGGCGTCGAGCAGGCCGCGCCGGTGCAGGGTCTCGGCCGTGCGGGCGTGCAGGGTGCCCGCCTTGGACTCTCCGGTGGGCCGCGGCAGCTTCTCCAGCACGACGGTCCGCACGCCGTGCATCGCGAGCTCCACCGCGAGCAGCATCCCGACCGGGCCGCCGCCCGAGATGGCGACGTCGTAGTCGGTCATGGCCGGCCGCCCGCGGGTCGGGGCGGACGTGCGGCGCGGCGCACGTGGTCCGGGGTCATCGTGGTCCTCCAGGGTCGTTCGTCGCGACCGCCGGGGTCGGGCGCGACCACCGCCGCGCCCGACACCGGCACGTCACCGGTTCCGCTCACTGCTGCCGCGACGGCACGGCGTCCGGCTCGGCCTGCGCGACACCGGCCCGCGCGACCTGCTTCGGCAGCGTCAGCGCGATGACCGCGCCCGCCAGCGCGGCGATCCCGGTGATGTAGAAGGCGAGCTGGATGCCGTCGGACACGGCCACCCGCAGCGCGTCGCCGGACAGGCCGCGGGTGCCCGCGTTGGCGATCGCCACGAAGATGGCGAGGCCGACCGCGTAGCCGGTCTGCTGGGTCGTCGACGCCATGCCGGAGGCGATGCCCTGCTCGTCCTGCGCGACACCGGCCGCCGCCGCGATCCACATGGCGGTCCACGCGATGCCCTGGCCGACGCCCATCACGACGAGTCCCGGCACGACGCCCCAGTACGAGCCGTCGGCGACGATCCCGAACCCGAGGACGACGGTGCCGACGCCGCCCACCACGAAACCGGTGAGCAGGCTGGGCCGGGTGCCGCTGCGGCTGGTCATCCGCTCGCCGACCTGGGTGCCGACGGCGATCGCCACCGCCTGGGTGAGGAACGCGGCGCCGGTGACGAGCGCCGTGTAGCCGAACACGTCCTGGAAGAACACCGTGAGGAAGTACGGCAGGGTGCCGAAGGTGCCCATGAACGTGAAGGTGATCGCCATGGCGGTCACCAGGCTGCGGTTGCCGAACAGCCGCAGCGGCATCAGCGGGTCGGCGGTCTTCGACTCGATCACCGTGAACGCCACCAGCAGCAGCACGCCGAGCACGGCGCAGATGACGATCGGCGCGGCGAACCACCCCGACTCGGGGCCCTGCACGAGGACGAACACGATCAGCGTGACACCGGCCGTCACGGTCAGGGCGCCCGGCAGGTCGAACGTCCGCTTGCCCGCGGGCCGCGCCTTGTCGGCCGGGATGAGGAAGAGGGCGCTCAGCGCGATCGCCGCGGCCAGCGGCACGTTGACGAAGAACACCGAGGCCCAGCCGAACGCGCCGGTCAGCACGCCGCCGAGCAGCGAGCCCAGGGTGAGGCCGCTGGCGCCCGCGCCGCCCCAGATGGCCAGCGCCCGGTTGCGCGAGCGGCCTTCCTCGAACAGCGTGTTGACCAACGACAGCGTGGTCGGGAAGAGCAGCGCGCCGCCGAGGCCCTGCACCGCGCGCACGATGATGATCGTCAGCGGGTCACCGGCGAAGCCGCCGAGCAGCGACGAGAACCCGTAGAGGGCCAGCGCCACCATGAACATGCGGCGCTTGCCGAAGAGGTCCGCCGCCCGGCCGCCGAGGAGCAGGAAGCCACCGAAGGCGACCGCGTAGGCGCTGACGACCCACTGCAGGTTCTGCGCGGAGAACCCCAGCTCGGTGCCCATCTCCGGCATCGCGACGAACACGATGTAGATGTCCAGCGACACGATGAGCTGGGCGAACGCCAGGGGCGCGATGGCCCAGCCGAGGCGGCCCGCCGTTCCGGGCGGTGCCGATGGGGTGGAGGACATGAGGGTCGCGGCCTTTCGTCGTCGGGATTGTTCGACTGTACGACTATCCTTGTACAATCGTATGGTCAGCACAACCCGGTCGGTCACCACCCCCCGATCGGCCCATCCCGCCCCGCGCCGAGACCGGCCGGGCACACCGACAGCTGGGTTAATGTGAGGACATGGATGCGCGACACCCATCGCGGGACGAGATCCGGCTGCAGGACGTCTTCGCCGCACTGGGCAACCCGGTGCGGCTCGAGATGGTGCGCATCCTCGCGGCGGGCGGTGAGCAGCGGTGCGGCGGCGTGCTGAGCGACATGTCCAAGTCCACGCTCACCCACCACTGGCGGGTGCTGCGGGAGGGCGGGATCATCCGCCAGCGGCCGGTCGGCCGCGAGCTGCTGGTGTCGCTGAGGCGCGAGGACCTGGACGCCCGATTCCCCGGCCTGCTCGACGTCGTGCTGAACTCGGTGATGAACGGCGCGCCGGTGCACGCCGCCGCCTTTGGTCCGATCGACTGAACGCCATTCCGAAATCCGCGCGAACCGCGCTGAACCCCCAGCACCCCGCCGAAAGCGCTAGCAAAATCAAGGGTGACGCGCCACTCACCCGACCAGGCGTCCACATGTCGGTACCGCGGCCTCCCCGAACCACTACGGAACGCCATCTGCGCTGGTCAGGGCGATGTACCGCCACCGACCGGTCCTTGATCGAACTTCGTTGACGATTCCCATTCAACTGCCCTATGTTGGCATGTATTGTCGGGTCGACAGTCGTTCCTCGACTCGTCCCCGACCCTGCGGACAATGTCCGATGATGAGATCCGGTTGGGGGACTGGTCTGATGGTGTCGCGATTAACCGGCCGCAGCACGGGCGCATTGGACGTGCTCGAACTGCTGGCGAACGAAGCGCCGATGAGCCAAGTGGACGACCTCGTCCGGCGCGCCCGCGACGGCGGGGCGCCCCCGGAAGCGGTGGACGAGCTGCTGGCCGCCCGCGCCCTGGCCCAGGAGGTGCGGGAGCTGTTCGGGCGGCGCCGGCGCCGTGAGGCCGGGCTGTCGTCGCTGCTCGACATCGCCCGCGAGCTGATCCTGTCCGACGACCTCAACGCGCTGCTGTCGATCATCCCGCGCCGGGCGCGGCTGCTCGTCGGCGCCGACGCGGCGTACCTCACGCACTACGACCGGGCGCTCGGCCACGGCCGGCTGCACACCGCGGACGGCCTGGTGGTGCGGCTCGCCGACCCGCCGGACGACCGCCCGTCCGGTCCACTGTGGACGGGTCCGGTGTGGACGCCCGACATCGACGCCGGCGACGCGCCCCGGCTACCGCCGGAGCTGGCCCGGATGATGGCCGCGGACGGCGTCCACGCCCTGGTCGCCGCGTCGATGCACGGCTGGGATCACCCGTTCGGCACCTTGTACGTGGCCGACCGCGGCGTTCGCCACTTCTCCCCCGACGAGGTCTCCCTGCTCACCTCGCTGGCCGCCCTGGTGGCCGTGGCCGTCGAGCAGGCGCAGCGCGTCGACCGCGCCACCGCCGCCGCGACGCACCTCCAGCAGCGGCTGGACCAGGCCACCGACGAGGCCGCCGCGCTGGACGACGTGCAGCGCGTCCAGAGCACGTTGACCGCCCTGGTGCTGCGCGGGGCGGACCTGGCCACGCTCACCGGCGCGGCGGCCGAGGCGCTGCAGGGAGCGCTGCTCGTCCTCGACCCGGCCGAACGGGTGATCGCGGCCACCTGCCCCACCCAGCTGCCGGCGGGCCTCGACGTGCGGACCGGCCTGCTCGACGCCCACACCGACGGCGTGCCGCGCCGGCTGGCCGAGGACACGTGGATCGCGCCGATCACCGTCGACGACAGGGCGCACGGCGGGCTGGTCCTGCGCCGCCGCGCGCCGCTCGACGACGCCGGCGTCCGACTGCTGCGCGCGGTGGCGCAGAACGTCGCGCTCGTCCGGATGCTGGAGTCCAGCGCCGTCACGGCCGAGGGCCACGTCCGCGAGGAACTGCTCGACGACCTGCTCATCCCCACCCAGCGCTCACCGCGCCGGCTCACCGAACGCGCCCGCAGGCTCTCCCTCGACCTGTCCCAGCCGCACGTCGTGGTGGTCGCGCGCCCCGAGGGCGGCTCACCCGGGCGCGCGCTGGTGTGGGCGTCGTCGTACGCCTACCGGGCCGGCGGCCTGGCCAAGTCCCAGGAGGGCTGCGTCGTGCTGCTGCTGCCCGGCGAGGACGCGGGCGCCGTCGGCACGGCCGTGTCGGCGGAGCTGTCACCGCTGATCGGGCAACCGGTGTCGGTGGGCGCGGCCGGGCCGACCACGGACCTGGCCGACATCCCGCGCGTGCACCGGGAGGCCGTGCGGTGCCTCGACGTGCTGACGCTGCTCGACACGCCGGGCCGCGTCGCGTCGCCGCGCGAGCTGGGCTTCCTCGGCGTGCTGCTGTCCGACGACCACGACGTGGACGGGTTCGTGGACTCCACGCTCGGGCCGGTCGTCAACTACGACCGCGAGCACTACACCGAGCTGACCCGGACGCTGGAGGCCTACGTCGAGTCCGGCGGAAGTCCCACGTACGCGGCGGAAACCCTGTACGTGCACCCGAACACGGTCTCGCGGCGGCTGACCCGGATCGCCGCGCTGCTCGGCGCGGACTGGCAGACGCCGTCCCGGTCGATGGAGATCCAGTTGGCGCTGAAGCTGCGCCGGACCCGCAAGACCCTCCTCGGAGGCGATTAGCGGCCGCACCTTGGTCCATTGTGGACGGTAAGCGCGGCGGTGGGCCGAACACGACTCGGCGCACCGGAGCCAGGCCTGTGTCGCCTGTGCTCCGGTGCCCCGACCGATTCCCCTCCCCCGTCCCCCGACGCGGGGAATCGTTCCCTCCCCAGGGCCTTCGTCAGACGCGGACCGGGGTGGGGGTGGACACCTCCACCACTCCCGGCAACAACGTCGGTGGCAGCCAGACCGAAGACCCGACCACCACACACCCCCACGTTGCCCCGTACCACCCTCGGCCTCACGTCCTGGCCTGCGCCAATGCTCCCCTGGGCGATCACCGGGCACAACGTGGCCACCCGGCCGGCGCGGCGCTCGCTTCCTTGCCGGAACCCGGCAAGGAAGCACGTCACCGAGCCTGATCACGCAGGTCCCGGCCAGCCCAGCAGCCGCGCGCCGAGGACCGCGACCTGGAGGGACAACGCCTGCGCCGGGTCGTCCACGGAGTAGCCGGTCAGCTCCTTGACCCGCTGGAGGCGGTAGGTGACCGTGCGGACGCCGAGGTGCAGGCCGCGTGCGCACGCGGTCGCGTTCTGCCCGCTGGTGAAGAAGGCGGACAACGTGTCGAGCAGCGGCTCCGCCCCGCCCCGCGCGCCGCGCAGGGGCTCCAGCACGACGGACACCAGGTCGGCCAGCGCCGCGCTGTCGCGCAGGAGCACCTGGTAGACGAGCAGGTCCGCGGCCCGGTGCAGGCGGCCCGGCAGGCGCAGGCGTTCGGCGATGTCCAACGCGTACCGGGCCTGCTCGAACGACCGCACGACGCCACCGGGGCCGGACTGGGCGCGGCCGAGCCCCACCAGCCACGGGTCGTCGGCGCCCAGGACCGCGGCGACCTGCCGCGTGAACTCGTCCGGCACGGTCGCCATCGCCTCGGGCGCGACGCACACCAGCAGCCCGTCCTTGGTCGTGACGAGCACGTCCCGCGAGCCGAGCCGCAGGTCCAGCGACGTCTCCACGGCGCGGGCCACCTCGCCGCCGTCGACCACCGGCGACGCGGTGCGGACGGCGGCCACGACGTTGCTGCCCGCGAGCCGCAGCCCGAACCGCTCGGCCCGTTCCGCGAGCTGCCCCAGGTTGCGGCCGTCGAGCAGGTCGTCGACGAACTCCCGGCGGAACGACTCCTCCTGGCGCACCGACCAGCGCTGCGCGCTCTCGTAGCCTTCCGCGACCGCCATCACGGCCGCGTCGGCGGCCTTGAAGACCGCCTCACCGGCCGTGCGGACACCGTCCGCGCCGGAAGCCCGCCGCACGCCCGACAACGACGACCAGGCCAGCCACGTGGCGCTCAGGTGGAGGTCCACCACGCCACGCAGGGACACGCCCTGCACCGCCGCGCGGGCGCCCGCCTCGCGCCGGACCCGCAACCGGTCCGGCCCCGGCTGCCGCCCCGTCACGCTGACCTCGTCGAGGTCGTCGAGGTAGCCCTCCAGCAGGTCCGCGGGCACGCCCTGCGCGTCACGGCTCGCCCGGACGGCGACGTCGGCCAACAGGTCCACCTCGGGCGCGGACGCCGCCCGCTTCTTCCGTGCCATGCGCGAAGTCTCGCAACCGGGCGCGCGGACGCCCACCCGGTGGCCCGTCCGCCCTGCCGGGTGGACGCGGCGTCACGGCGTGGGCGGAGTGGCCTGCTCGCGTGCCCGGCGGATCGCGTCCGACCACGCGGGGGTCGGTTGGACGGTCATCTCCAGGCGGTCGTGGTAGATGTCGTGGCCCTTGCGGTAGTAGGTGTGCGGATCCCAGTGGCCGAGGTCGCCGGCGGGGCGCGGGCCCGACTCGCCGGCGGGGTCCGTCTGCCGCCAGCACGTGTTGCCGGTGACCAGGAGGTCCCAGGCCGCGTACAGCTCCGCGCCGTCCTCCAGCCAGCGGAGCACCAGGCGCCACCCGATGCACTCCGGCAGGTGCGTCACCGGGGCGAGCACGATCCGCGCCGTCCCGCCCGGCTCCAGCGTCAGCGGGACGGGGACCTGCTCGCGGGGGCGTTCACCGTCGGGCAGCAGGGCCTCCACGACCAGCGGGCGGACGCCGGCGCTGAGGTGGACCTCGTAGTGCGGCTTCTCCAGCGGCCTGTTGCCGCCCACCGACTCCTCGGCCGACGTGCGCAGGTCCTCGGTGAGCACCGCCATCGGGCCGGGCGCGGACGCGAACAGCTGCGCGGGGAAGTCGTACGTCAGGAACGACGTGAACACCGCGCGCAAGTCGGTGACGACGACGGGCCCCTTCGCGTCGTTGACCAGCGACAGCACCACGTTGTGTCCGGTGACCGGCACTTCCAGCGTCGTCGGGTTCTCCACCACGCCGGGCGGGATGAGCTGCGAGCACTGGCTCAGCGACTCCAGCACCGCGACCAGGCCGCTCGGGCGGGTGATCATCGCATCGTGCACCTTGTGCTGGGTGGGCGACAGGTGGATGTCGTTGACCGGTCCGGCCACGCCCACCCCCATCGCCTCGGCGAGCTGCTCCAAGAGCGGCTTCTGCGGCTGCCCACCGTGCGGCTGCCCACCGTGCGGCTGCCCGCCCTCCTGCCCCCGGTCCCGCTGGTCACGGCGCCCGAACCACCTGGCCATGTCACATCCCCTCTCAGGGTCGTCGCGCGGTCTGGAACGGCCGGCCGCCGGCGTCGACCGCGACGCTGCCGCTGCGGCCGTCCACGGTCCAGTCGAGGAACAGCCGCCAGCTGACCACGCCGTCGGTGTTGACCACCCGGACGTCGATCACCTCCGGCTCGTCCCGGCTCACCCACAGCGGGAAGTCGTCCTGGCGCGTGAAGGCCTTCAGCACGGGCGCGCCGTCGCTCAGGTCCAGCCGGAACGCCCTGGTCCGGATCGACCCGGCGTGCGGCAGCAACCGACCGCGGGCGGGTTCCCGGCGCACGACCTCCGGCCGCAGCGACCGCAGGACCACCCGGCGTCGGCTGCGGCTCTCCACGACCAGCCGCAGCACGTGGCCGCTCACGGGGATCAGCGAGCCGGTCACGTCGTCACGCGAGTAGTCGACGTCGAGGAACTGCGACGTCACGATCACCGGCTCGCCGTCGGCGGGATCGTCGTCGAGCGGATCATCGTCGGCGTCCACGGCCCGAGAGCGCGCGCGGGAGACCTCCACCCACACCGTGGCCACGACCAGCAGCGCCACGACCGCCCACACCGTCAACGACCACCAGCGCCACGAGACCTCGACGGTGTTCGTCGCGAGGTTCCCGAGCAACGCCAACGCCGGGGCCAACAACACCACCGAGACGGCGGACAACCCGCCGCGACCCCCAGCCACCAGACCGGCTCCCCACCGTCGACGCACCGCCCCCACCCGAGTGTGGCACAACGGGGTTCGCGGCGGCCGTGGCGAGCGGCGACCCGCACGCGGTGGCGTTGAGCCTGGAGGGCCTGGCAGGCGCGGAAACCCTGATGGGGCACCACGAACGGGCCGCGAACCTGCTCGGCGCGGCGGCGGCGCGGGAGAACGCGGGCGCGGCGCTGCCCGAGGGCGAGGCCGGGGACGTCCGGCGGATCACTGCCCGGTGCCGGGCGGCGCTCGGCGACGACGCCTGCCGAGCGGCGCTCGACCGCGGCCGGCGCCTGAGCCCGGAGTGGCGCCGCTACCTCGACCCGGACGCGCCCGACCACCCGCTGACCGACCCGGACCGGTACATCAGCGAGGACAACGTGCCGGCGGTCGGGCGGGTGCCCTGAACGGGCGGACGCCCGGCGCGACGGGCGGGTGACCGGCCACGCGCGGACGGGTTGCCGGCCACCCCGACGCCGACAACCCGTCCCGTCCACACCCGCCCGACCAGGACTCGCCCGACCAGGACTCCCCCGGCAGGACTGCCCGGCTAGGACTTCGCCAACACCGCCACGTCCGTCGCGTACGGCGCCAGGGCCGCGCGCAATGCCTCGGGCACGCGGGTCGGGACCGTGGCCCCGTTCGGACCGCGCATGCACGCGATCCGCTGCCTGCCCCGGGCGATCAGGTGCTCCTCGTCGCCCTTCAGGTGCACGTAGTCGAACGCGAACTGGACCTGCGTCTGGGTCAGGTCCTCCAGCCGCATCCGCACCGACAGCACGTCGAACGCGGTGATCTCGGCGTAGAACTCGCAGTCCACCTTGAGCGTGAACAGCTTCAGGTCCTCGCGCACCTCCGCCAGCACGGCGGGGGCCTTCTCCTGGAGGAACATCTCCCGGCACCGCCCCTGCCAGCGCAGGTAGTTCACGTAGTAGACGTTGCCGACGATGTTGGTCTCCTCGAACCCGACGGTGTGCCGCAGCTCGTAGTAGTCGCTCACCGAATCGCTCCTTGTGCCTTGTGGACACTCGTGTCCGGTTGGTGGAGGACGGTCCCGCTCACGCCGCCTCCCCGGCGAGCACGGCGAACACCACGGGCGCGCGGCGACCGCTCAACGTGGTCGGCCAGGTCGCGATCAGCGCCCGACCGGACCGCAGCAGCACCCAGCCGTCGGCGTGCACCCGCTCGACGGTGATCGCCTGCGTGAACTCGCCGGTCTTGCGGACGCACTCGATCGCGCTCCACAGCCGGGTCGCGGCCACGTCCACCGGGTCGCCGGCCTCGGCCACGAGCAGGTCGCGCACCGGCAGCAGGTCCGGCCCGAGCAGCCCGGACCAGTCGTCCGCGCTCCGGTGGGCGACCTCCTGCACGTCGCACGCCAGCACGTCGGAGCCGACCACGGCGAGGGTGAGCCCGGCGCTGTGCGACGCGCTCACCGAGGCGCCGTCCAGTTCCGGCTTCCCGTCCGGCCGGTACCCCACCCGAGTGGGCACACCGACCGCACGGCTCACCGCGAGCCGCGTCTGCGCCCGCCGCTCGACCGTGCCGCCCGCCCCGTCGGCCGGGTCCGGTTCGACGACGACCGCGCGGCTGCCGCCGAGCACGCGTTCCAGCGACCGCTCCAGGTGCGAGCCGAGCATGGACGGCGTCCACGGGCCCGCGCCGTCGCGCTTGCGCACCGCGCGCAGCGTCAGCCCCTCCCAGCGCTCCACCACCTCGCCGGACGGTGTCCGCACGTCGAGGTCGTAGACGTAGCTGTCGCCGTCCTGCGACCGCTCCCGCGCGTCGAGGACCAGGTAGTCCACGTCCTGGTCGGCGGGCTTCGCGAGGTACAGCCGCTCGATCCGCTGCGGCAGCAGGGTGGCGTCCGGGACGCAGCACTGGATGGCGTGCATCATCGCGTCCCTGGCGCCGGGGTCGGCGAGGAGCCGCTGCTGCGGCAGGAACGCCGCGAACCACGTCGACTCCTGCCGGACCGCGATCTCGGCGACCGCGTGCCGCGCGTTCGCCCGCCGGTACCCGGTGAGCCGCTGGAACCGCTTGCCCTGGAACAGCACCGTGCCGTACAGCTCGGTCACCGGGTCGACCGGCACCAGCGGCAGCGCCGGTTCGCCGGTGGCCGGCTCGCCGGGGACCTCCGGCCGCGGGAACCGCAGCCTGGCGCGGAAGTGCTCGGCGCTGAACCCGGTCTCCGAGCTGCGCAGCACCACGTCCACCGTGCCGCCGTCGCCGGCCAGGGCCGCCAGGCGGATCGTCGTGCTGCCGTCCGGCGGGACCACGATCGGCCGCAGGAACTCGACGTCCTCCAGCAGCGGCGGCGCGGTGTTGCCGGTCACCGCCACGGCGACCTGCGTCATGGCCTCCATGCCGAGCACGGCGGGGAACAGCAGCTGCCGGTCCAGCAGGTGGTCGTCGAGGTACGGGTCGCTGCCGGAGCCGAGGTCCGCCTCGGTGATCAGCTCGATGCCCGGGTAGTGCACGACGGCGCGGTCCACGAACCGCGTCAGCGGCAGCTCGGCCCGCTCCAGCGGCAACGTCACCAGGCCCGCCGCGCGGCCGCTCACCACGAGCGTGCCGCTGGCATTCGTGCCGAGCAGCTTGCGGAGCACCTGGATGCCGTTCTCCGCCGAGATCGGCGTGATCCCGTCCCGCTTCAACGCCTCCACGACGCCGAGCCGCTCGCCCATGCCCGCGCCCGACCACACCGACCACTCCAGCGCCAAAGCCCTGGCGTTCGGGTGCTCGCGCTGGAACCGCTCGGTCAGCTCGCTCATCCAGCTGTTGGCGGTGGCGTAGTGCGCCTCGCCGCGCAGGCCGGCCCGGCCGATGATGCTGCCGAACGTCACCAGGAGCTTGACCCGGTCCTGGTCCACGGCGTCCAGCACGGCCCGCAGGCCGTCGACCTTGGGCGCCAGCGTGGCCCGGAACGCGGTCTCGGTGAGGCTGAACAACGCGGCCGGCTCGTTGCGGCCCGCGCCGTGCAGCACCGCCGTGACCGGGCCCAGCTCGCGCTGGACGCGTTCGATCGCGGCGGCCACCTGGTCGGCGGCGGTCACGTCGGCGCGCTCGTACCGGTACTCGATGCCGGCGGCGTCGAGCCGGGCCAGGTTGCCGGCCAGCTCCTCGTCGTGCGCCGGGTCGGCCCGGCCGAGCAGCGCGAGCCTGGCGTGGGAGTCCTTCGCCATGGCGAGGGCGCACTCCGCCGTGATGCCCTTGCCGCCGCCGGTCACCAGCAGCACGTCCGCCGCGTCGAGCGGGGACCCGCCCACCTCCGCGGGGAGGGTGAAGACGCGCAGCACCGGGACCCAGCGCCGGCCGACCTCGTCGTAGCGCACCTCGGCGAAGTCCGCCGTGGCCGCGGCCTCGCGGGTCACCTTGGCCACCGCCGCGGCGACGACCACGGGGTCGGTGGGCGTGACGTCGGCGAGCTCGACGATCGTGGTGCGGGCGGACGGGTCCTCCAGCCGCAGCGTCTTCGCCAGGCCCGACGCGCCGAGACCCTGCTGCACCACGACGAACCGGGTGCCGGTCGCGGCGGCCATCGCGGTGCGGCCGGCGTCGAGCATCAGCCCGGCGTGGCTCGCGTCGCAGTCCGCGGGCAGGCACAGCAGCACGCCGTCGCCGATGCCCGCCTCGGCCAACGCGGCCCGCAGCGGCTCCACCAGGGGGTGCCCCGGCGTGGCGAACGCGGTCCACTCGCCGGTCGGGGTGCCGGAGCCGACCTCCACCGAGGGCGGCGGCGCCTCGACCCAGTCCACCGCGAACGGGCGGACCCACGGCGCGACACCGGCGACCTCGCCGGACGCGGGTTCCTTGTCCTGCTCGGTCTCGGCCAGCTCGTCGATCATCTCGGCCAGCTCGCCGAGGCAGACCGTGGCGAAGTTCGGCATGGCCTCGAACGGGGGCCGGCCGAGCGCCCGGGTGGCCTCGTTCACCAGCTGGCCGACGGTGATCGAGCTGAGGTGCAGGTCGTCCAGCGGGTGGGTGTCCGCGCTGATCGTCTCCAGCGGCAGCTCGACCTTCTCGGAGGCGAGCTTGCGCAGCAGCTCCAGCGTCGGGTTCGCCCCGGCGCCGGCCACCGCGGGCCGGTCCGCCTGCGGCGCCTCCACCGCGACGGGCTGGTCCAGCTCGGCCAGGCCCGCGTCCAGCGCGGGAGCCGCCTCGCACGGGCTGGCCAGGAACGTCATCGTGCCGTCGAGCGGCAGCGGGCGCACCACGCGGCCGGCGAACAACGCGGCCGTGTCCACGTCCGCGCCGAGCGCGAACGCCGCGCCCACCGCGGAGAGCAGCGGCACCAGGGAGTTGTTGTCGGTGTCGAGCGACAGCACCGGCGTGCCCGGCGCGATCTCCGCCAGCAGCCCGGCCAGCACCCGTCCGGGGCCGACCTCCAGCGCCAGGTCGGCGCGCTCGACCGCCCGTGCGGCGGCCTCGCGGAACCGGACCGGCAGCAGCACCTGGTCCGGCAGCAGCTCGCGCAGGTCCTCCGCCGCGTGCAGCACCTCGCCGGTCACGGTGGACACCACGGGCCGGCTCAGGCGGTCGAACTCGAAGTCGGCCAGGTGCTCGGCCATCGCCACCGCCGCGGGCTGCACCAGCGGCGAGTGGAACGCGTGCGAGACGTTGATCCGGCTGGCCTGCACGCCGGCGGCCCGCGCCCTGGCGCACACCCGGTCCACCGCGTCGGCCGGGCCGGAGATCACGGTCTGCCTGGGGCTGTTGTACCCGGCGATGCCGACGTCCTCGCCGGCCATCAGCCGCTCGGCGGAGTCCGGGCCGACCGCCAGGCCGGCCATCGCGCCGCCGCCCTTGCTCGCCCGAGCCATCACCGCGCCGCGGATGCGGGCCAGCTGCTGCACCCTGGCCTCGTCCATCGCGCCGCCCCAGTGCAGCGCGGTCAGCTCGCCGAGGCTGTGCCCGACGGCGATGTCGCCCTCGATGCCGAGGCCGCGCAGCACGCGCAGACCGGCCAGCGAACCCGTGACGATGCGCGGCTGCGCCACCTCCGTGGCCACCTGGTCGCCGTCGACCGGCAGGCCCGCGGACCGGAACACCTCCTCCGCCGCGGCGAACCGGCGGCGGATCGCGCCGACCGCGCCCCGCCCGGAACCCTGCCCGGGGAACAGGAACGCGATGCTCGGCGCGGTGGAGCGGTGGTCGAGGAAGACGCCCTCGTCCGGCGCGAAGAGGCTCTCCTGGCCCGCGTCGATCGCGGTCAGCAGGCGGCGCAACCGGCGCTCGGCCTCCTCCGGCCCGGACGCCACGACGGCCGCCCGCACGGGGTGGCCGCCCAGCTCGTCGGCCAGGGCCGCGGCCAGGTCGGTGATCTCGGCCATGGCGAGCTTCGGCACGACCTGGACGAGCTGGGCGACCCGCGCCCGCAACCCGTCCAGGCCGGCCGCGTCGAGCAGCAGCAGCTCGGCGTTCTGCCGTCCGCTGACCAGCTCGACCGTGGTGGCGTCGAGCTCCCTCCGGCGGGGGACGTCCGGGGCCTGCTCGATCGCCACGTGCGTGTTGATGCCGCCGAAGCCCATCGCGGACACGCCGGCGCGCACCGGCTCGTCGGACGGCCACAGCTCGGCGTCCTTCGGCACCCGCATCGCCGCGTCCGCGTCGGTCAGCAGCGGGTGCGGGGTGTGGTGACCGGTGGCGGGCGGGATGACCTGGTGGTGCACGGCGAGGGCGGCCTTGATCAGACCGACCACGCCCGCCGCCGCCTTGGTGTGCCCGAAGTTGCCCTTGACGGTGCTCAGCGCGGCCGGCCGCGCGGTGGGGTCGGCGGCACGGCGGGCCGTGGACAGCGCCTCGATCTCCGTGGCGTCGCCGACCTCGGTGCCGGTGCCGTGGCCCTCGAAGTACGACACGGTCTCGACGCCGTAACCCGCCTTGCGGTACGCCCTGGTGAGCGCCAGGCGGTGGCCTTCCGCGGCGGGGCGGGTGATGCCGCCCTTGCCGTCGGACGACACGCCCCAGCCCGCGATCGTCGCGTAGATCCGCTTGCCGGCGGCCACCGCGTCCTCCTCGCGCATCAGCACGAGCAGGCCGGCGCCCTCGCCGGGCCAGAAGCCGTTGGAGTCGCGGTCGTAGACCTTCATCTCGCCCGTGGCGAGCGCGCCGGTCTTGGCGAAGCCGATGACCTCGAACGGGTCGATCGACAGGTCGACGCCGCCCGCGAGCGCCACGTCGACGTCCTCGTCCACCAGCGCCTTCGCCGCCGTGACGATCGAGAGCAGCGACGACGAGCACGCGCCGTCGACCGTGTACCCGCCGCCGTGCAGGTCGAAGTGGTTGCAGATCCGGCCGGCGATGGTGTTCGCCAGCCCGCCGGCCAGCGAGTCCTCGTTGATCGGCGGGAACGGCGCCTTGTACTGCTCCTCCAGGTCGCCCAGGAACGCGGCGGTCTCCTGGTCGCCCCAGCCCTTGGCGGCCAGCGCGGCGGCCACCGTGCGGCGCACGTACGGCCAGCGCAGCCGCATGACGTTCGCCCGGGAGAACTCGCCGGTGAGGCTGTTGCCGAGCACCACGCCGGTGGCGTGGTTCGGCAGGCCCCGCCCGTCCGGGAACCCGGCGTCCGCCAGCGCCCGCGACGCCACCTCAAGCGCCAACCAGTGCGTGAGGTCCGTGGCGCGGTAGGTGCTACCGGCGACGCGGTACTTCACCCGGTCGAACTCGAAGTCGCGCAGCACGGCGGCTTTCTCGGCGTAGAACCGGTCGGGCGCCTCGGGGTCCGGCGACCAGTAGTCCCGCCGGTTCATCCGTTCGTCGGGCAGCCTCCGGAACGCCCGCCGCCCGGCCAGCACGTTCTCCCAGAGCTCGCCGGGGGAACCGGCATCCGGATAGCACAGCCCAATACCGACAATCGCGATCCGCTCGCTGCCCATCGACGACCTTCCGTCGTTCCAGCCTTTCCTGTACCACCCCGACCCGGCGACGTGATCCGGTACTTCCGCGGTGTGCTGGCCGCCATTCAGACGTGTGCCAGGTGACCAGCATGCGCTGCCGCACGGCGGAAGTCTTCTCCGATAGTGCCGCCCCGGAGGGCGCGTCGACCGAGGTCGCGGAATCACCGCGGGAAGGCCGGGGAAATGGCCGCCAATTATATGGGTTCTATCGCGGCGGACTTCCTCTAAATTGTGGTCCTGAATCATTGACAACGTATTGATCCGACTGCGATGTTGGTGGAGCGGCTACGGAGAGCGATCGCTCGACTTCGCTCCGGTTGCCGGGATCACATTCTCCACAGGGAAGGAACACATCTCTCATGATCGGGAAGAACGCGGCCAGGATCGTCGCAGGCTCCGCCGTGGTGCTGGGCCTGCTGACCACGGGCGGGTTGACCGCCTCCGCGGCGCCGGCGTTGACCGTGACCCCCTCCTCCGGCCTGGCCGACGGCGCCACCGTGCAGGTGTCCGCCACGGGACTCCAGGCCGGGACGACCTACGACGTCGGCGAGTGCGCCTGGGTGGAGGCCGGCGTGCTGGCGTGCGCCCCTGAGACGTTCACGCGGGCGACGGCGAATTCGGCGGGATCTCTCGACAGCCCGTTGACCGTGCGCAAGACTTTCACCGGCGTCCTCTTCGACGGCACCACCTGGGGGACCGTGGACTGCACCACCGTGCAGTGCTCGGTCGGTGTCTCCGACGCCGCGGGCAACGGCCCCGGCGGCGTGCCGATCTCGTTCGCCTGAACCACCGTCAACACCTGATCGCTGCCTGATCACCACCGTCACCACGGGGCCCGGCGCGCGGTGTCGACGCGTGACCGCACCGTGGGACTGTGAGGATCGATGTCGACCTGGCTCGACGAGTGGAACCGGGCACAGGGCACGTACGTCAACGACCGGCACCGGGAGCGCCACTTCCGGTCCATCGCGGACGACGTGATCCGGTTGCTGCCCGCGAAGACGAGCCGGGTGCTCGACTACGGCCCCGGCGACGCGCTGTTCGCCGACGACATCGCCGCGGCGTGCGCGGGAGTGATCCTGTGCGAGGCGGCGGACAGCATCCGGGACCGGCTGGTGACGCGGTTCGCCGCCAGTCCCGGCGTCTCGGTGATCGGCCCGGACGGGCTCGCCGGCCTCCCGTCCGGGTCGATCGGCCTCGTCGTCGCCCACTCGGTGGTGCAGTACCTGTCACCGGAGGAGCTGGCCGCCTTCCTGCGGGAGGCGCGCCGGTTGCTCGGCGACGACGGCGTCCTCGTCATCGGCGACATCATCCCGCGCCGCGTCGGGCTGGTGACCGACACCGCGGAACTGCTGCGCTTCGCGGCCCGGGACGGGTTCGTCCTCGCCGCTCTCCGTGCCCTCGCGCGGAATGCGGCATCGCCGTACGCACGGGTGCGCAAGCGGTTGGGACTGACCCGGTTGGACGAGCACGAGGTGGTGGAGCTGGCGAGGGAAGCGGGCCTCACCGGTTCCCGGCAGGCACGCAACCTCGGCAACAACAACCGGTCGCGGTGGACGTTCATCGCGCGCCCCGACACGTGGTCGGGGGAAGCGTCGTAGCCAGGCGTGGTCACAGCACGGAAAAGGGGCGGTGCGGCTGATTGCCGCACCGCCCCTTTCCGTCTCGCCGCGGACGGAAACCCTCATGCGGCGCGGCCGGAGTCCTCCACGTGGTCGGAACCGCTGGTGTGGTCGGCCGTCAGGCTGACCGGCAGCGAGCGCAACCGGCGCAGCGGGAGGCTGCTGTCCCACGTCAGTTCCGACTGGTCCACGGCCAGCTTCACGTCGGGGAAGCGGTCGACGAAGGCGCGCACCGCGATCCTCGCCTCGGTCCGGGACAGCCCGGCGCCGATGCAGTAGTGCGGGCCGTAGCCGAAGCTCAGGTGGTCGCGCTCGGCGGACGGCGCACCGTTCTCCGCGCCGTTCTCCGCACCGTCCACCGCGCCGTGGTTCACCGGGCAGCGGTTCACGGCCAGGATGCTGACCAGCACCGCCGCGCCGCGCGGCACCTCGTGGCCGCCAATGGTCAGCGGCTCGGCCGCGAACCGCCAGGTCGTGTTCGGCACCGGCGGGAACAGCCGCAGCGTCTCCTCGACCAGCGCGGCCGCGCCGGCGTCGGTCTTCGCCGCCTCCCGCGCCTCGGGGTCCGTCACCACCGTCATCAGCAGCGACGCGAGCAGCCCGGCCGTGGTCTCGTGACCGGCGAAGATCAGCCCGGTGACGGCGGCGGTCAGCTCCTCGGCCTGCAACAGGTCCGGATCGGCCTCGTGCACCGCGACGAGGTCGGAGATGAAGTCCTCGCCAGGCTGGTCGCGCTTGCTCTCCACGGCCCGCTCCACCCAGTGCGCGAGCAGCGCGCGCCCGGCCTTGCGGACGGAGTGCTCGGCGCCGTACGCGATGTCCTCGGTGGCCTGGCGCAGGTCGGCGTGGGCCGTGGGCGGGATGCCCAGCAGCTCGCCGATCACCGTGAGCGGCACCGGGTAGCAGTACTCGGCGACGACGTCGACGGGGTTCGCGCCCATGGTCGCGATCCGGTCCAGCCGCTCGTCGCACGCGGCCCGGATGCGGGGCTCCAGCGCGCGGATGCGGCGCGGCGTGAACGCGGGCGCGTGCACGTTGCGGAGCCGGCGGTGTTGCGCCCCTTCCACGGCGATCAGCCCGGGGTGGGGCCGGGAACGCGTGCCGAGCACGGTGAACACCTCGGTCCAGTGCGGTGGCGCCAGCGCCGCGTCCTTGACCAGCCGGGTGTCCGAGAGCACCTTCCGGGCGATGCCCGGCTCGGTGACGACCCAGACGTACCCGCCGGCGGGGTACGGCGCGCGCACCACCGGGCCGGTGGTGTGCAGCACCTCGGCCAGCACGGCCAGATCGGGGTCGCGGGCGGCCTCGGCGAGATCCATCCCGAGGTCGGGAGCCGTTGTGTCCACTGCTCCTCCGATGTTCGTGAACGACGAGTTCCCGGCTGCTCCCCGCCGACGAAACACGGCTGGGGAATTCCGGACTGCGGATGACGTGCCGCGCGGTGCGGGCTGCGCGTCGCGGGCTGCGCATGTGCGGGCTGCGCATGTGCGGGCTGTGCATTGCGGGAAGCGAGCTACGGGCGGCGAAGATCGGCCCGACAGCACGGAACCCGGCTCCGCCGCGGGGTGGGCGCGGGCCGGGTTCCGAGAAGGACTTGGCTCCGAACGGGCTCTAGAGTCGTTCCTTCAGGTGAACCTCGACGGTGTCGCCCGCCTTCTTGTCGATGGCGGACAGGATCGCCGCCTTGACCGGCAGCATGTGGACCCCGCCGCCCATCGGGAGGAACGACGTCTTGAATTCCTGACCGTCGATGGTGCCGGCCACCTTGACCGACTTGCGGGTGCCGAAGAATTCGGCGGACTCGGGCCAGGTGATGTACGTCCAGGCCCCGTCGTCCGCAGTCGTCTCCAGCTTCGCGGTGAACTTCTTTTCCTCCATGATTCCCTCCTGCTTCGGCCACCTGCGAGACTAGCAAAGCCGAGTCGTCATTCGGTCGGTTTCCCGACCGACGTGATGGACTCACAGGCGCAACATGCCGGATTCACATAAGGCGCCGTGACCGATTCACGGAATGCTCGACCCGCTCTTCTGTGCGCGATCGGGATACCGCACCCGGTGGCGCGTCGTCAAACGGTCGCCGGCGCCCGACGTGATCACTCGCGGGCCAGCTCGATGATCGACGTGACGGACGGGTGGCCGACCGGGTGGACCCCGCGCACGGTCAGACCAGCGCTCGCGGCGATGGCCCGGAGTTCGGCGAGGCCGCGCTCCTTGCCGCCGGCGCACGCGAGCATGCGCAGGTCCATCACCGTGTTGGGTGACTCGCCGTCCGAGCCGATCGCCTCGATGACGAGCACGACGCCGTCGTCGCCGGCGGCGTCGGCGCACTGCCGCAGGATCTTCACCGCCGGCTCGTCGTCCCAGTCGTGGATGATCGCGGACAGCACGTAGCCGCCCGCCCCGACGGGCAGCGGGTCGAAGAAGCTCCCCGGCGCCACGTCGGCGCGCCCGAGGAGGCCGCGCTCGCGCAACAGCTCGCGGGCCTTCCCCGCGGGCCCCGGCAGGTCGACGACGGTGCCGCGCAGCTCGCCGTGCGCCGTCAGCAGCCGGGCGAGCAGGCTGCCGTCACCGCCGCCGACGTCCACCACGTGCCCGAGCGACGCCCAGTCGTAGGCGTCGGCGATGCCGCTGTTGTCCCGCTCGATGTGCCGGCTCATCAGCGCGTCGAACGACGCCGACAGCACCGGGTCGGCGCCCAGGTCGTCCCAGAACGACAGCCCGTACCGGACGGGGTAGGAAGCCTGCCCCGTCCGGACGGAGTGCGCCAGCTCCACGAACGCCAGGTCGCCGCGGCCCACCGCGCCGTCTGAGGTGAGCCACTGCCGCTTGCCGGCCGGGTGGTCGTCGCGCAGCTGCTCGCCGAACGCGGTGAGCGCGTACCGGCCGTCGTCGTCCCGGGTGAACAGGTCGACGGTCACCAGGTGCCGCAGCAGGCGGTCGAGCGCGCCCGCGTGGGCGCCGGCGGCGTCGGCGATCTCCTCCGCCGTGCGCCGGCCGGCGGCGATGTGGTCGGCGACCCGCAACGTGGCCGCGACGCGCACCGCCATCGGGGTGGCGAGGTCCGCGAGGGTCAGCAACCCGGCGCGCTTGACGTGCTGTGCCATCGGATTCCTTCCTACCGCCGCAGCGCGCGGGCGAATTCGCGGAGGTCGCCGACGAACAGGTCGGGCTCCTCCATCGCGGCGAAGTGGCCGCCGCGGTCGTACTCGGCCCAGTGCGCGATCCGCGGGTAGCGGGCTTCGGCCAGCGCGCGGATCGGCAGCGCGGGGTCGTGCGGGAAGACGGCCACGCCGAGCGGCACGGGCAGCGGCGGCGCGGCCGGCGGCGGGGTCGACGCGGTCGGCAGCATGGCCGCGTTGTCGAAGTAGAAGTCCGCCGAGGAGCCCGCGGTGGCGGTGAACCAGTAGATGGCGACGTTGGTCAGCAGGTGGTCGCGGTCGACGGCGTCGTCGGGCGTCTTGTCCGAGTCGGTCCAGTCCTTGAACTTCTCCGCGATCCACGCCAGCTGTCCGACCGGCGAGTCGGTGAGCGCGTAGGACAGCGTGCGCGGGCGCGTCGCCTGGAGCTTCATGTAGCCGGACAGCTCGTCGGCGTACCGGGTGAGCAGCCCGAGCCGGGCGAAGTCCGCCTCGGCCAGGCCCGCCAGCTCGGCCGGGTCGCCGCTGGGCGGCGTGACGAGGAAGTTGACGTGCAGCGCGATCACGTTGTCGGGGCGCATGTGCGCGAGGATCTCGGAGATCCACGCGCCGATGTCGCCGCCCTGGGCCACGTACCGCTGGTAGCCGAGCCGGTCCATCAGCTCGCCCCAGGCGTTGGCGACGCGGCCGAACGTCCAGCCGGCGTCCGGCGTGGGGCCGGAGAAGCCGAAGCCGGGCAGGGTCGGGATGACCAGGTGGTACGCCTCGGTGGGGTCGCCGCCGTGCGCCCGCGGGTCGGTGAGCTGGTCGATGACGTCCAGGAACTCGGCGGGCGAGCCCGGCCAGCCGTGCGTGACGATCATCGGCGTCGCGTCAGCCTCGGGCGAGCGGACGTGGATGAAGTGGATGTTCGCGCCGTCGATCGTGGTGGTGAACTGCGGGAACCGGTTGAGCTTCGCCTCGGCGGCACGCCAGTCGAACGACGTCTGCCAGTACGTGGCGAGCTCCTGCAGGTAGGCCTGCGGCACGCCCCGGCTCCACCCCGCGTCCACGGGGTCCGCCGGCCACCGCGTCGCGGCCAGCCGCCGGTTGAGGTCGTCCAGGGCCACCTGTGGGATGTCGATGCGGAAGGGTTCCATCCGAGGCTCCTCATGCGCTGATGTCGAGGCTGTTCCGGTCACGCCCCGAGGCGGGGCGGCACGCGCGACTCCAGCCGAAGCTACGGACGCGGCCGAACGCCCGGCAAGGCTTCCGACAAGCCCCGCGAGGACGGCGCAAGAACGGAGAAGAATCGTCCGGAAAAGGATCGGGACCGCATTCCAAGAGTAATCGCGGGACGCGCCGGCGACCTACCGTCGACCCACAGCCGATTTCCTTTTCCCACCGGAGGACGCGCCATGGACAGGTATGCCGGCAACCACGCGGTGGTCCTCGGCGCCGGCATCGCGGGACTGCTCTCGGCCCGCGTGCTCGCCGACCACTACCGGACGGTGACCGTGGTCGACCGCGACGCGGTGACCGGGGCGTCCGGTCCCCGTCAGGCCATTCCCCAGGGTCACCACATCCACGCCCTCCTGGCGCGCGGTCAGCAGATCCTGGACGAGCTGTTCCCCGGCTTCACCGAGGAGCTGCGGTCGATCGGCGTGCCGATCGGCGACTTCGGCACCAGCCTGAGCTGGTACTTCAACGGCGAGATGATCAAGAAGACGGAGACCGGCCTGACCTGCGTGGCGGCCGGTCGTCCCCTGCTGGAGGACCGCATCCGCCGCCGGGTCACGGCGCTGCCGGAGGTGACCGTCCGCGAGCACACCGACATCGTCGGCCTCATCACGGACCCCGACCGCAAGCGGGTCACCGGCGCGCGCGTGCAGGGCCGGTCCGGTGACGCGCCGGAGGAGCTGCTGACCGCCGACCTGGTCGTGGACGCGACCGGCCGCGGCACGCGCACCCCGCGCTGGCTCGGCGAGCTGGGCTACCCGGAGGTCGCCGAGGAGCGGGTCGCGATGGACTTGACCTACACGACGTGCGACTTCCACGGCCCGCTGGAGTTCGACCCGATCGGCGACGACATCGCGCTGCTGCCGGTGGCGACGCCCGCGATCCCGCGCGGCGCGATCTTCGCCCGGCTGCCCGACCGGTACAGCGTGTCGCTCACCGGGCTGCTCGGCGACCGGCCGCCCACCGACATGGAGGGGTTCCTCGCCTACGTCGAGTCGCTGCCCGTGCCGGAGATCTACAAGGCCGTGCAGAACGCGAAGCCGATGGGCGAGCCGAAGATGTTCCGCTTCCCGGCGAGCATCCGGCGGCGCTACGACCGCATGTCCCGCCTCCCGGCGGGCCTGCTGGTGATCGGCGACGCGGCGTGCGTGTTCAACCCCGTCTACGGGCAGGGCATGACGGTGGCCGCGATCGAGTCCACCGTGCTGGCGCGGCACGTCGCCAACGGCGAGGCGCCGAACCCGCGCCGGTACTTCGCGGACCTCGCGAAGGTGACCGACGCGCCGTGGGAGATGGCCGCCAGCGCGGACCTCGCGTTCCCCGGCGTGCAGGGCCGCCGCACGCTCAAGACGTGGATGGGCAACGCCTACGTGCCGCGCGTGCAGGCCGCCGCCGTGTACGACGAGGAGCTGACCGAGGCGTTCCTGCGGGCCGCCGGCCTGGTCGACCCGCCGCAGGCCCTCATGCGCCCGTCGATCGTCAAGCGGGTGCTGCGGGGCCGCCGGTGACCGCCTGGCGGGGCACGCTCAGCACGGACCCCGCCGACCTCGACGCGGCGGCCACCGACTTCGGCCGCCAGGTCAGCGGACGCCCGGCCGCCGTGCTGCGGCCGGGCGACGCGGAGGACGTCGCGGCG
>NZ_JBHTLK010000047.1:0-37234 GCF_042678885.1 Saccharothrix hoggarensis | reverse complement strand
CTCGTGCCGCCGAGCGCCAGCTCCGCGTCGAGCAGCCGCACCCGCAGCCGGTCGCGCTCGTCGCGGGTGCCGGCCAGCTCGGCGCGCAGGGCGTCCCGCTCCTTGCGCGCGTTGGCCAGCTCCAGCCGCAGCGCCTCGTCCTGCGCCTGCTGCTCGGGCCACGTGCTCACGCGGTCGCGCAGTCCCGCGCACTCCTCGGCGAGCTGGTCGCGTTCGGCCATCAACCGCTGGGTGTTCGTGTCGGCCTCGCGCAGCTGCTCCAGCAGCTTCTCGCGCTCCGAGACGAACACGACCCGTTCCGCCCGGAGCCGGGTCAGCTCGGCGCGCACCGGGCCGGGCAGGTCGCTGAGGTTCTCGTCCGTCATGCCACGTCCCCCTGGTTCGCGATGGTGGTCAGCACTTCGGAGTACTCGTCGGCGTAACCGGTCGGGTCGAGCCAGTCCCGCAGTGCCTCGAAGGCGCGGTCGGCGATCTCCCGGCGACGGCCCGCGGGCGTGTCCAGCGCCCGCAGCAGGGCCACGGTCAGCGCGTCCACGTTGTTCGGCTCGAACAACCAGCCGGTCGTGCTGTCCTCGATCATCTCGCGCGCGCCGAACACGTCGCTGGCGATCACCGGCAGGCCGCAGCACACCGCTTCGAGGATGGACCGGGGCAGCGACTCGATGTCCGAGCTGTTCACGAACACGTCGGCGGCGTGGAACCACGGCGTCGGGTCGCGCTGGATCGGCACCAGCCGCACGTTGCGCCGGAGGTCGCGGCGCTCGACCAGGTCCTCCAGCGCCAGGCCGAACTCCGACTCGTGCTGGCCCACCACGGCCAGGGTCAGGTCCGGGAACCGGGGCCGGATGCGCTCGACGGCGGCGATCAGCGAGGCCTGGCCCTTGCGCGGCTCGACCACGCCGACGTTCAGCACCAGCAACGAGTCCTGCGGCAGACCGAGCTGCTCGCGCGCGGCCCGCTTGCGGCGTTCGCTGATCCGTCCGCCGAAGCGCACCATCGGCGTGCCGTAGCGGATCGTGCGGCACCGCCGGGGCTCCGAGTAGCGGGCGAACATCTCCTTGGTGGCGTCGGCGACGAACAGCAGCCGGTCCACCTCGCCGAGGGCGTGCTCCCAGCGCCGCTTCACCGCGGGCACGAGCCCGGCCGGACCCCAGTTCAGGAAGGAGAAGTCGGCCAGCTCGAAGCTCTCGTGCACCACCCACGCCGTGGGCAGGCCCGCGCGCTTGGCGGCGTCCGCCGCGCCGAACGCGCCGAGCGTGTTCACCAGCGCCACCCCGGCGCCGGACGCCCTGGCCAGCAGCGCCAGCTCGGTCACGTGCCCCTCGTACGACGCGATGTCGCCGGTCCGGTAGTGGGACGTCAGGTGCACCGGCGCGCCCAGGGCGGCGCAGTCCTCGCGCAGCGCGCCGTTGATCGGGGTGACCACGGTGGCGCGCCAGTCGTGCTTCTCGACCAGGCCGGTCAGCAGCTCCTGCAACCACAGCTGGCCGCCACCGATGGCCAGGCTGTGCGTGAACACCAGCACGTGCTTCGGGTCGGTCCGCGGGGTGACGCGGGCCAGCAGGCCGCGGGTCTGCTCCACGAGCCGTTCGGCGAGCAGGTCGTCCGACGCGTCGCCGGACGGGTTGCGCACGGTGGCGAACCGCGCCGGCGTGGACCACTCGCCCTCGCCGTGCGTCGACACCCGCACCCGCACCGACACCCGGCGCTCGGCGCCCGGCGGCAGGTCCACCGGCACCCTGGCCTCGAACCCGCTCACCACCGCGTCCGGGAAGCCCGGGAACGCGGCCGCGACGTCCGGCCGGGGCAGCCTGGTCCGGGCCCGCGTCACCGGGCTGCCCTCGACGAACACCTCCACCACGCTCGGCGCGCGGCTGTTGAGCATCGCCCAGCCGCTCACCAGCACCAGGTCGCCGCTGATCGTCGAGTCGGGCGCGGGCCCGTCCAGCTCGGCCAGGCACAGCGGGCCCTCGCCGTCGGCGGCGCCCACGACGACCGTCGCGTCGGTCAGCGCCGCGCCGTCCGGGCCGTGCACGCTCACCGCCTGCACGCCGTTCGGCACCGGCGACGTGGTGGCGGCGACGAACCCCAGGGCGCCGTCGGGCGCGCCGTGCGCCTCCGCCTCGCGCACCGACGCGGGCTCGCCGGCGAACCGCACCACCAGCTCGGCCACCGAGCCGACCCCGGTGGCCCACCCGCGCAGCTCGAACCAGTGCCCGACCGGTCTGCCCGGCACCTCCACGAACGCGGTCACCGGTGCGCCTTCAGCACGACGTCGGCGTCCTTGGCGAGCACGAGCACGTCCTGGTGCTGGTCCCACGCGGCTTCCTGGTAGCCGACCAGCCGCATGCCCGGCGTCTCCAGCGCACGGCCCACCGCCCAGCCGGGGCTGCTCAGCGAGATGCCGTAGCCGTCCTGGCCGGGGTAGTCGGCGTAGGCGAACCCGCTCGCCCGGTACGTGCCGAGGATGCGGTTGACCACCTGCTCGGTGAGGCCGTAGTGCTGGCCTTCCATGTTCTCCATGCGCCACGCGACGCGCCGGCCGTGCGTGGTGACGACGGCGACGCCGCCCGGCGCGAGGGCGCGGGCGAAGTAGCGCAGCAGCGGCGTCCACTGGGGCGCGTCCAAGTGCGTCAGCACCGAGCCGCACCAGATCAGGTCGACGTCGTGCACCTGCTCGATGAGGTCGACGTCGATGGCGGCCGGCAGCGGCACGGCACGGTACGCCTCGACGCACCGCGCGACGGCCGCCGGGTCCAGGTCGCACGCCACGAGCTCGGCGTCCGGGAACGCGGCCCGGAAGGTGCGCAGCACCCGGCCGTAGCCGCAGCCGAAGTCGAGCACCCGGGCCGGGTCCGGACGGCCCTCCCCGCGCAGCGCGTGCAGCGTGGCCCGGAGGGCGTCCGCGGCGACCCCGAAGTAGTGCGCGTCGTTCCCGCCGTACATCGAGTCGTGCTCGACGATCGTGCGGTCCACGGCCGACATCACCCGGTCGACCTGGTCCGCCAACTCGGTGCCCTGCGAGGCCATCTCCACCCTCCTGGTCAGCCGGCGACGGGTTCGTCCAGGCGCGTCCGCCACGCAGCCCTCAAGTAATCCTGCTCGCGGCGCAGACCCGCGCCGGTCGAACTCCCCACGACCCGCGTGGCCTGGAAGCACGCCTCCAGCTCGGCGGCCTGCTCCACGTACGACGGCGAGTGGCCCAGCAGCACGCCGAACCAGCCCGCCAGGTCCCGCACCGTGGTGCGCTCGCCCGCGCCGCGCCAGCCCGCGCGGGCCAGGTGGTCGGCGGTCAGCAGCAGCCCCCGCTGCTCCACCTGCGTCAACGTCAGGTCCGCGACCTGCCACTCCAGGTCGATCGCGCGCAACCCGTCGGCGGTGACCAGCAGGTTGTGCGGGACCAGGTCCCACGCCGCCGGGCCCAGCTCGGCGCCGTGACCGGAGTGCAGCACGTCCCGCCACGCGAGCAGCATCTCCTCCGCCCGCCACGGCTCCCGCGCCACGACCTCCAGCAGCGGCACGCCGTCGTGCACCGGCTCCTCGTAGGCGCGGACGGACACGACGTCGCCGCCCTGCTCGACCAGCGGCGAGCGGCGGATGCGGTCGGCGAGCACCTCGGCCCGGGTGCACCACCGGGCCGCGCGGTCGGTGTTGAAGTAGACGGCCAGCCGGTCGTCCGGCCACAGCGCGTCCGGCTCGCCGACGCCCGCGACCACCAGGAAGCTGTTCCACATCTCGCCGGACAGGCCCGCGGCGGTCAGCTCGCGCCACAGCTTCGCCTCGTCCGCCGGGCGCGACCCGTCGAAGCCCCAGTCGGGGCTGGGGAACCGGGGCAGCTCGGTCAGCAGCCGGGGGTGCCGGGCCGCCAGGTCGTCGCCGAGCACCACGCGGGTGATCTTGTAGTCGGGGAAGCAGCCGAGCGTGCGGGTGGACGTGAAGCCCGCCCGGCCCAGCAGCGCCTCCAGCGGCCGGCGCGCGAACGTCCGCGCCGGCGCGCCGTTCGGGTAGCCCTCCGGACCGTCCCACGGTCGCCCGCTGTGGTCCTCCGGCGCGCCCGCCAGGTACTTCACGCCGAGCTGGTTCTCGATCGCGAGGACCAGCGAGCCGCCGGGGTTCAGCCTGCGCCGCACCGACGCCAGGAAGTCGGCGTACACCTGCTCGTCCGCCGTGCCGCCGCCCACGTACTCCAGCACGCCGATCACGAGCACCAGGTCGTAGGCCGGCGCGTCGGGGACGTCGTCGAGCGTGCCGACGAACACCCGCACGCCCGGCAGGTCGCGGGTGCGGCTCGCGGCGACGCGCGCCCGGGCGGCGACCGGCTCCACGGCGTCCAGCGCGGCCACCCGCTCGCCGACGTACCGGGAGATCGCGCCGCAGCCCGCGCCGATCTCCAGCACCGTCGCGCCCGCCGGGAGGTCGAGGGCGCGCAGCACGTTCGCGCGCCCCCGTTCCAGGTGGTAGCGCTCCGGCCACGTCGTGGCGGCGTAGTGCAGCTCGTCGCTCAGCGAACCGAGGTCGGACGCCTCGTCCACCAGGGCGCCCACCAGCTGCTCGGCGCCGTCGAGGTACGTGACGCCCGAGTCCTCGCCGAGCAGCAGGCACCCGTCCGCGGCAACCAGGTCGAGTTCGCGCAGGGGGGTAGTCATTACGGCGCGGGGAACACCTTCAGCATCGTCAGCACCTGGCGCTGGTAGCTGCCGCTGAGGCCCGCCTCGCCGGCCATCGGGAACTGGTCGACGTTGACGCGGATCAGGTTCTTGCCCGACGCCCAGAGGCCGCGGTAGATGGCGTGGTCCGGCTGGACCTTCTTCTCGAACACCACGGACGCGGGCATGTCCGGCAGCGGGTCCTTGATGAACACCAGGCCGCCCTTGGTCTCCTGGTAGGCCTTCAGGTCGACGACGGCCTTCGCCGCGGCCTCCTCGCTGGCCATCGGCACGACCACGACGGAGAACCGGTCCGGCGTGGGGCCGAACTCGTCGGGCTGCTTGTTGCCGGACTTCCAGACCACCTTCGTCGCGCCGCCCGCGGTCAGCAGGTCGACCTCGCCCTGCTCCATGACCTGCTCGTCCACCGCCTCCGCCGTGTCCAGCACCTCGGCGCGCGGGTCGTTCTTGCCGCCGACCTCCGGGATCTCCTCCAGCAGGATCTCCATCGGGTCGGTGGGCTTCGGCTTCGACGTCGTGGTCTCGGTCGTCGGGGCGGCCGTCGTCTCCGTGGACCCGGTCGCGTTCGGGTCGCCGCTGCCGCTGGTGAGGTACCAGACGCCGAAGCCCGCGCCGGCCAGCACGAGGATGACGGCGAGGATCACGAGGACCCGCTTGCCGCCGGACGACGGCTTGTCGTCGAACACCTCGGGGCCCTGGGCGATCCAGTGCGGCGACGGGTCGGCGCCGAACTCGCCGCCGCCCCACGGCGGAGCGGCGTTGCCGCCGGCCATCTGCCACGGCGCCTGGTTCGGGTGCTGCGGCGCGTTCTGGGGCATGTTCGGCTGCGGCGCGCCGTGCGGCGGCGTCACGGGTCGGACGTACTGGGTGCGCTCGGCGTCCGGGTTGCCCGGCTGCGGCGCCTTCACGACCTGCGTGGCGTCCTGCGCGGGCGGCTGCTGCGGGAGGCCGGCCTGGTTCGGGACGACCTGCGTGGCGTCGGCGCCAGGCTGCTGCGGGTGCTGGGGCTGGTGCTGGGGCGGTTGCGGCTGCTGGGGCTGCTGCGGGTTCGCGGCCTCCCAGCGGAACGGCGCCGCGAAGGGCCCGGACTGGGGACCGGTCTGCGGGACTTCTGCCGCACCCGACAGCACCTGGTCGCGCCGCTGCCGGTAGTCGTCGGCGGAGATGCGCCCCTCGGCGAGGGCTGTGTCGAGCTCTCGCAGCTCGTCTTGCCAGGACATCGTCCGGTCCCTTCACTGTGCTGAGCGAACACCATTGTTGCGTAGGGGGCGGGCGCCTCGTGAGGCAGCACCGCCAGGGTCAACCGAGTTCGGCCAAGCGGTAGAGCACGCCGTCCGCCAGTACGAGGACGACGCCGTCCGCGGTTCCGGGGGCGGCCACGGCGACCCAGCCGGCCCGCCCGGTCGCCCGCGTGAACTGCATGATGTCGCCGCGCGGCACGCCCACCGCGCCGCCGCCGACGACCTCGCCGGACTGGTCGACGACCAGCACGCAGTCGGCGGCGTTGCCGTCCACCACGGCCCAGCCGGAGATCTGCGAGTCGCCGACCACCGGGCCCGCTTCGACCGCGCCGGTCGTCAGGCCCCCGCCGTAGGCCGGGAGGGGCATCTCCTTGGCCGACGCCAGGTCGACCCTGGAGCCCAGCTCCGGGCCGCCGCACCCGAGGGTGAAGTCGGGGGTGAACGGGTACACGCCCATCGACCGCAGCACCGGCAGCACCGCCGGGTTGGCCTGCATCCGGGACATCTGCCCGGTCGCCTCGACCCGCATCGCCACGGCCAGCACCGGCTGCGTCGGGTACTTCTCGCGCACGGCCATCGCCTGGCCGTTGCCGACGGCGAAGGTCGCCAGGCCCACCACGATGACGATCGGCACGGTCTTGGCGCGCACCAGGCGCGGGCCGCGGGCCACCAGCAGGACCAGCACGGCGGCCGCGCCGACCAGGGCGACCATCGCGTAGCGGGGGCTCAGGCCGTCCGCCGCGCCGTAGTGGCCGCGGCTGACGCCGATCATCGCCGCCACCGCCACGGCCAGCAGCGCGACGCCGAACCAGCCCGCGTGCGGCACGCGACCGTCCAGCGCGCGGCGTTCCCGGAAGGCGCCGACGAACAGCACCACCACCAGGCCGACGGTCACCGCGCCGGTGAGGAACGCCAGGTCGAGGTCCTTGGCCGACCAGATCTGGCCGAGCATGGCCAGGCCGGAGCCGAGGTAGGTGTCGAAGCCGAGCAGCATCGGCGCGGCGAACCCCGGCGGGCGCGACGGCAGCGACCACAGCACGAGGGTCAGCACGCCGAGCACGAGCGGCGACACCAGCCGCCACAGCCGGTCGCGGCGCAGCCAGGCGACGACGGCGAGCGCGATCCACACCGGGAACGCGGCGCCGTGGCCCATGCTGCCGAGGACGGCGAAGACCAGCGCCGGGACGGTGTGGCCGCGGTGCGCGAACGCCAGCGCGACGACCGCCGGGACGATGCCGAGCAGCCAGTGCATGCCGCTCATGCCGATGCCGAAGTACTCGGTGGCGGTGGAGGAGAACAGGAGGAGCGAGAGGCCGAGCACGACCGCGCCGCGCTGGGTGGCGGTGAGGGAGTCGGGGAGCATCGTGACCATCGCCACGAGCATCACCGCGACCAGGGCGACGGAGGCGAAGCCGAGCCCGTAGTTCGTGCCGCCGAAGACCGCGCCGTTCAGCCAGAAGACCGCGCCGACCAGGATCGACGGGTGGTCGTTGTGCAGGACCAGCAGCTCCGCGGGCTCCAGCGCGCCGTCCGGCGTGGAGACGCGGGCGAGGATGCCCCAGAAGTCCGCGAAGTTCAGCCGCGGTGAGCGGTAGGCCTCGGCCAGTGCCAGCAGGAACGGGATCGCGGCGGCCGCCCAGAGCGCGAAGTGCGCCTTCGGGCGCCGTGCGCCCGGCGTGACCACCGCGGGCTCGACCTGTTGGCTAACCTCTGCATCCACCTGATCACCGTGTCCTCGTGCTCCTGGCGGCCATAACGTACCGGCCACCATCGGTGAGGCGTTCCGGAATGACGGATCGTTACAACGAGGGGACGCTGCTCACACCGCGCCGTGCCCGGCGAACGCGACCGGTTGGGGGGACTGCTGTGGCCCGGCGAGCTTTCCTGGTGTCCCGCACCTGTCACCGGGGGTGGGACTGGCCACCGGGGGAGCTGTGGTTGCTGCCCAACGGCCTCGCCTGGGTGCGTTCCCCCTGGTGGCACGTGCTCCGCCCGCGGAACCACAGCGTCACCTCGGTGAGGTTCCCGCTGCCGGCGGTCGACGTGGACGAGTTCGACTTCGCCGCGGCGGTCCGGGAGCACCCCACGAACCGCCTGATCCGCTGGGCCGACGTCGCGACGGCGATCCTCGACCGCCACTTCGGCAAGGCCCGCCTCTCGCTGACGACGCGAGACGGCTCCACCCACCTGTTCACCTGGGGCCCCGCCGACCCCGCGGCCGACCGCCTCCAGCCGATCATCGACGCGATCAGGGGCGGGGAGGAGGTCTGACCCCGTCCGGGTCGCCGAACCCGGCGGTTGTTGGTGCGGACGGTCGGGCGGCCGAAATCGGTGGACCCCCGACCTAGGATGTGGGAGCGCTCTCCCGCACGGTGCGGTGTGGGTCGTCTCTTGACCGCCCGTTCCAGGAGCTCCGCCCCATGCCACACGGTCCCCTCGACCACCGCTACCGCGGCGAGCACCCCGTCCGCACGCTCCTCTACCTGTTCCGCGAGGACCGGGCCAACCTCGTCCTCGGCGCGGGCGCGTTCTTCGTCAAGCACAGCCCCACCTGGCTGACCCCCGTCATCACCGCCCACGTCATCGACGTCGTGGTCGAGCGGAAGCCGATCATCGGCATGTGGCTGGGCGCGGCGCTGCTGCTGGTCATGCTGGTGCTGAACTACCCGTTCGCCGTCCTCTACACGCGCTGGTGGTACGGCAGCGCGCGGCGGATGGGGATGCGGGTGCGGTCGGCGTTGAGCGGGCGCATGCAGCAGCTGTCCATCGGCTACCACGCCAGGGTCAGCGCGGGCGTGCTGCAGACCAAGCTCATCCGCGACGTCGAGAGCATCGAGACCTCCACCCAGCAGATCGGCGACCAGGGGCTCGCCGCGCTGGCCACGCTGAGCGGCGCGCTGGTCGTGATCTCGCTGAGCGCCCCCGCGTTCCTGCCGGTGTTCCTGCTGGTCGTGCCCGCGGCCGCGGTGCTGGTGATGTGGCTGCGCGGCCGGCTGCGCGCGTACAACGAGTCGTTCCGCCAGGAGGTGGAGCAGCTGTCGTCCCGCGTCGGCGAGATGACCACGCTCATCCCGATCACCCGCGCGCACGGCCTGGAGACCACCGCCCTCAACCGCATGGACGGCACGCTGCGCCAGGTCCTCGCCGCGGGCCTCAAGCTGGACGGCCTCAACGTCCGCTTCGGCGCCCTCGCCTGGATCCTGCTGAACGCGCTGGGCGTCGGCTGCCTGGCGGGCTCCGCGCTGGCGGCCTACCACGGCTGGCTCGCCGTCACGCCCGGCGACGTCGTCATGCTCAGCGCCTACTTCGCGTCGCTGACCGGCGCGGTCACGACGCTGATGAGCCTCACCCCGGTGATCAGCAAGGGGTTGGAGTCGGTGCGCTCGCTCGGCGAGGTGCTGGAGGCGCCGGACGTCGAGCACAACGCGGGCAAGGCGCGGGTCGACGTGGTGCGCGGCGGCGTGCGGTTCGAGGGCGTCGGCTACCGGTACCCGGAGTCGGCGCAGGACTCGATCAGCGACTTCACCCTGGACGTGCGGCCGGGCGAGACGATCGCCCTGGTCGGCGCGTCCGGCGCGGGCAAGTCGACGGCGTTGAACCTGGTCATCGGCTTCCTGCGGCCCACCGAGGGCCGCATCCTGCTCGACGGTGTCGACATGGAGACGTTGGACCTGCGCACCTACCGGCGGTTCGTCTCGGTCGTGCCGCAGGAGTCCGTCCTGTTCGAGGGCACGATCCGGGACAACGTCACCTACGGCCTGGACGACGTCGGCGAGGACGTCGTGCGGCAGGCCCTCGCCGACGCCAACGCGCTGGAGTTCATCGACCGGCTGCCGGCCGGTCTCGACACCGTCGTCGGCGAGCGCGGGGCGCGCCTGTCCGGTGGGCAGAAGCAGCGGCTGGCGATCGCCCGAGCCCTGATCCGCGACCCGCGCGTGCTGGTGCTGGACGAGGCCACGTCGGCGTTGGACAACAAGTCGGAGGCCCTGGTCCAGCAGGCGCTGGCCCGGCTCGTGGACGGCCGCACGGTGTTCGTGGTCGCGCACCGGCTCACCACCATCCGCAACGCCGACCGGATCGTGGTCATGGCCGACGGACGGATCGCGGAGATCGGTTCGCACGACGAGCTGCTGCGCAGCGGTGGGCTGTACGCGCGCGCCCAGACCGCCTGACCGGCCAGGGGCGTCCGGAGCCGCGGCGTCCGGACGCCCCCGCGCTCAGTTCTTCTTGGTCAGCAGGGTGGGGCCGACGATGCGGCGCGCGATGCGGCGCAGCCGGCTCCGCGGCCTGGCCGGGGTGGTGGTCGTCGTCGCCGCGGCCGTCGCCTGGGACGGCGCGGACGGCTGGCCGGTGGCCGGTGCGGGCGATTCGGTCGACGTGTCGGCGACGGACGCCGGGGTGGGATCGGTCGCCGCGGTGGTGACACCCATCGGCGCGGTGGCGGCGACGTCGGCGGGCCTGGCCGTGCCGTTGGTGGACGGCGGGGCGCCGACGCCGTTGGTCACCGAGGGTGCCGGGGTGCCGTTGGCGTGCGGGACGGCGGTGCCGTTGGTCGCGGGGAGCGCGGCGCCGTTGGTGTAGGCGCCGTTGGTCGCGGAGGGTGCCGGGGTGCCGTTGGCCGGCGGGGCGGTGACGCCGTTGGTCACGGAGGGCAGCGCGGTGCCGTAGGCGGGCAGGACCGAGGCGCCGTTGGTCACGCTGCGTGCGGCAGCACCGGTGTCGGCGGCCGCGACGCCGTTGGCGGGAGCGGTGGGGGTTTCGGCGGGGGTGAGGCGGCCGTTGAGCGGCGGCGTCACCGGGTCCAACCGGGTGGGGAACGCCGTGACGGGGCGGAGGTCGGTGGCGGTCATCGGCTCGATCGTGGGCCAAGCGGGCTCGGGGGTGGCGGCGACGGGCTGGATGCGGACCGTGGGGCTCGGGTCGTGGCTTCGCTGGGTCTGCGTGGGCACCTGGCTGGACGTCACGCCTCGATCTTGCCAAAACACGCAGGGTGATCCGGGGCCGGGGAATCAGCAGAAGATGAGCCCGCACTGACGACGGGTCGTCGTCGTGGTGGTCGGCGGCGGGGGCTGCCGGGTGGTGGTGGTGGTGGTCGTGGTGGGCCGGGCGGTGGTCGTGGTCGTCACCGCCGTGGTCGTGGTGGTCGTCGTGTCCGTGGTCGTGGTCGTGGACGCGGAGGAGGACGACGAGGCCGAGGAAGAGGCGGACGAGGAGGACGAGGGGGACGACGCCGTCGTGCCGGTCACGGTGATCGTCCGGCTCGGCTGCTCGCTGCGCTTCACGACGACGATGTCGCCGCCGTCGCCGGGCTGGGGCGGCGCCGCCCGCGGCGACTCGGCGACCGCCCAGGTCGACGCCAGGAAAGCCGCCACCGCCGCGCCGATCATGGCACCGAAGGCAAGCCGTCCAGGACCACCCAGCGCGGTGAGCATCAACTACGACTACCGGCCTCACTCGTTCGGGTCAAATCCTGTGAGACATCTGGTACCGGCCCGGTACTTCGGGTATCAGGCCGGTACCAGAGGGGCGACCGTCAGGCGAGGTTCGCGGTGAGCGTGATCTCGGTGCCGGCCAGCGCCTTGCTGACCGGGCAGTTCTGCTTGGCGTTCTCGGCGGCGGCGGCGAAGCCCTCCGCGTCCAGGCCGGGCACGACCGCGGTGACGGTCAGGTGGATGCCGGTGATGCCGGTGCCGGGCTGGAACGTGACCTCGGCCGAGGTGTCGACCTGCTGCGGCGGGGTGCCCGCCTGCGCGAGGCCGTGCGACAGCGCCATCGAGAAGCAGGAGGAGTGCGCGGCGGCGATCAGCTCTTCGGGGCTGGTCTTGCCGTTCGCCTGCTCGGCGCGGGACGGCCAGCTCACGTCGAACGTCCCGGTGC
Source organism: Saccharothrix hoggarensis (assembly GCF_042678885.1). Classification (GTDB taxonomy): domain Bacteria; phylum Actinomycetota; class Actinomycetes; order Mycobacteriales; family Pseudonocardiaceae; genus Actinosynnema; species Actinosynnema hoggarensis. The sequence continues at coordinate 25,449 of NZ_JBHTLK010000047.1, read as the reverse complement.
CCGACGACTCCAGGGCGACGCTGCCCTTGCCCTCCAGCAGGTTGCCTTCCCAGTGCGTGGTCGCCTTGCGGGTGGTGGCCATGTCTGCAACTCCGTCTTCGACGAGGAAACCTTCGCCACCAACCTAATGGGGATCTTCACCGCGCGCCGACGCCCGGGGCGCACGGCGACTGTGACGAACACGGCGACGGACCCGGCGACGAACCCGGACGGGGGACGACACCGCCCCGGCACGAACGGCCCGAGCGGTAACGGCTGGAGCGGACACGGCCCGAGCGGTAACGGCCGGAGCGGAAACGGGCACACGAAAACGGCGAGTGCCCCACGAGGAGCACTCGCCGTTCGCGAGAGCGGATGACGAGACTCGAACTCGCGACCCTCACCTTGGCAAGGTGATGCGCTACCAACTGCGCTACATCCGCCTGTTGGGAAGAACTATAGCTCATGCCCCAACCGGGTTTCGACGGGGGGTCCCGCTTCGGCGAGGAGCCGGTCGACCTCGGTCAACCGCTCCTTGGACCACCGCCACTCCCACAGCGGGCGCACCCGGTCGACCACCTCGGCGGGCAGCCACGGCGCCACCTCGTCGCGCAGCTCCCACTCGTCGAACACGTGCTCGTAGAAGCTGACCACCGACGCGTCGGACAGGAACCGCTCGGGCTGCCGGAAGCACCAGTGGGCGAACCCGTAGACGCGGCGCAGCACCTCCCGGTCGCCGTCCCGGTGCGCCTCCAGCGCGAGCTGCCACAACTCCGACAGGAACACGTGGCAGGACCAGGACTCGCGCTCGACAACGGCGCTCAGCTCGGGGAGGAGGGCGGAAGCCCTTGCGCGCCAGTCGACCACGCGGCAGGAGACTACTCGCCACACGGGCCGCCGCCGCGCGGTCGGCCACCACCTGACGCCTACCCGTGACCGCGTCGTCACCGAAAGCTAGGTCGATCGCTGCGGTAGGCAGGCGCACGCGTTCACCCGAACGGCCCACTCCGTCCGTCTGGTCTTCGGTATCGGCTCGCTATCACTTCGGGCTGGACCGGTTCGGCTGTGGCATCTTGACGACGGGACCACAGGCGGGCGGGAGGTGCCGGGCGGGATGGCCGGAGATGCCGATTTCGACCGGGAACTGCTCGCCAGGGTCAGGGCGGGTGACGACGGGGCGTTCGGCGAGCTGTTCACCCGCCACGCCGACGCCGTTCGTCGGTTCGCGCTGCGGCACGTGCGTGAACACGCCGAGGCCGACGACCTGACCGCGGAGGCGTTCTTCCGCGTGCTCCAGGCGATCCGCCGCGGCAACGGCCCCACCGACCACGTCCGCACGTACCTGCTGACCGTCGCGCGCCGGGTGGCGTGGGAGTGGAGCGGGCGGCGCCGTGACGTGCCGGTGGAGGACGAGGAGCTGAGCCGGCGCGTCGAGCCGTTCCCGGACGTCACGGCGAACCGGCCCGAGCACACGCTGATCTCCCGCGCCTTCACGAGCCTGCCCGAGCGGTGGCGCACGGTGCTGTGGCAGGTCGAGGTGGAGGGCGAGCGGCCCGCCGCGGTCGCGCCGCACTTCGGCCTGAGCCCGAACGCGATGGCGGCGCTGGCCCGCCGGGCCCGCGAGGGGCTGCGCGCGGCGTACCTGCAGGCGCACCTGTCCCAGGACGCGGGTCCGCGGGCGTGCAGCTCGGTGGTCGCGAAGCTGGGCACGTACACGGCGGGCGGTGCGCAGGGCTCGGAGCAGAAGCGCATCCGCAAGCACCTCCAGGCGTGCTCCTCCTGCAACGCGCTGCACGCCGAGCTGACCGAGGTGTGCTCGACGTTGCGGGCGCACGCGGCGAGCATCGCCGTGCCGGTGGCGGCGACGGCGCTGCTGGCGCCCTCGGTGCTGGGTCCGACGGGGGTGGCGTCCGGGGTGCTGGGGCCCGCGGTGCTGGGCAAGGCCGCGTTGCTCACCGGACGGGTGAAGCTGGTGCTGGCCGCCGCCGCGTCGGCCGCCGCCGTCGGCGTGCTGGGCGTGCTGGCGGGGACGTTCACCGGCGGGCCGGGTCCGGGGCTGGTCGAGGCCGGTCCGAACGGCGGGCCCGACCAGCACGTGCTCGCGCTGTGCTCGACCTCGGAGACGACGACCGTGACCGGCACGGCGACCAGCGCGACGTCGCCGCGGCCCGAGGCGCGGCAGGTCGGGCACACGAGGACGACGCGCCCGACGTCCGCGACGACGTCCGCCACGTCGTCCGGCGAGGTTCTGGCGGCCGCGTCGCAGCCGGGGACGACCGGTTCGACCGCCCCCGCCGAGCCGCGCGCCCTGGTGGCCGACCCGTCGGCGCGCCCCCCGTCGGACTCCGACTCGGCGCTGCTGGCCACCACCGGCAGCACCGCCCCGGACGGCACGTCCACCAGGAACACCGCGACCAAGGGCTCCGCGCCCAAGAGCACCACCGCCACGACCGCCACGGCGACCACGGCGGCCGCGACCACCCAGCGGAACGCGTCCACGACCACCGCGCCGACGAAACCGGCCACCACCCCGACGACCGTGACGCTGCACCCGACGCCGAGCGCCCTCACCCCGGCGTGACTGCGGGTTTCACCCGCGAGGTGCAACACTCTGCCGGTAGCGTGGGAAACGCTGAGTGATCGCTCGACGTCCTGAGGAGACGGTGATGACGCGGCTGGTGCGCGGAGCTGACGGCCGGATGTGGACGGTGCGCAGTCAGATCGAGTGGCGCAACCCGTCGACAGACGCCGACTTCGAGCACGACGTGAGCGGTGGCCACGGCCCCGGCGTCCTGATGCTCGCGATCGTCGTGGTGATGGGTGTCGTCCTGGTGGCGTGGACGCCGCCGGAGGTGGTCGTGCCGGCGTGGCTGCTCGTCGCGCTGGTCCTGGTGTTCCTGTTCTTCCCGGTGCGCTGGGCGGTGCGTCGGCCGTGGCTGGTGGTGGCCGAGTCGAAGAAGACCGAGGAGCTGCCGCCGGAGCGGTGGGTCGGCTCGGTGCGCGGGTTCCTGGTCGTGCGCAACGAGGTCGCCAACGTCGCCCGCAAGATCGAGATGTACTCGCTGCCGGACCTGGACGGGCCGTTGCAGCCGGTCGACTGACGGCGACCGGTCGACTGATGGCCGCCGCCGGGTGACACTGGTCGGGTGCCGGAACTCCCCGAGGTCGAGGCCCTCGCCCACCACCTGCGCGAGCACGCCGTCGGACGGCGCGTGCACCGGGTGGACGTGGCGTCGTTGCAGGTGTTGAAGACGTTCACGCCGCCGTGGACGGAGCTCCAGGGTCGCGAGGTGACCGGCGCGGGCCGGTTCGGCAAGCACCTGGACCTCGACTGCGGCGGCCTGCACCTGGTGGTGCACCTGGCGCGCGCCGGGTGGCTGCGCTGGTCGGAGCACCTGTCGGCGGCGCCGCCCAAGCCGGGCCGCGGGCCGCTGGCGCTGCGCGTGCACCTCGGTCCGCCGGGGGAGGGGCCGGGGTTCGACCTGACCGAGGCGGGCACGAAGAAGGGCCTGGCCGCGTGGGTGGTGAACGACCCGGCGGACGTGCCCGGCATCGCCCGGCTCGGGCCGGACGCGCTGTCGGTGACGCGGACCCAGCTGGAGGACCTGTTCGCCGGGCGGACCGAGCGGCTGAAGACCGCGTTGACGGACCAGGCGCTGATGGCGGGCGTCGGCAACGCGTACTCCGACGAGATCATGCACACGGCCCGGCTGTCGCCGTACGCGACGGTGGGGAAGCTGCCCGCGGAGGCGCTGGACCGGCTGCACGAGGCGTTGATCGGCGTGCTGACGGACGCGGTGGCGCGGTCGGTCGGCCAGTCGGCGGCGACGTTGAAGGGCGAGAAGCGGTCCGGGCTGCGGGTGCACGCGCGGACCGGCCTGCCGTGCCCGGTGTGCGGCGACGCGGTCCGCGAGGTGTCGTTCGCGGACAAGGCGTTCCAGTACTGCGCGACGTGCCAGACCGGCGGGAAGCCGTTGGCGGACCGGCGGATGTCGCGCCTGCTCAAGTAGCGCGTCGCCGGTTCATCCCTGAGCCCGAGTGGTTCACACCTCCGGGTGGGCTTCGGCTGGTGTCCGCGTGACCGGGAATTCCTCGTGGTGTCGGACAACCACCAGGAGGAGCTATGAAGACGCGCATTGTCGCCGCCCTGACCGGCGCCGCACTGGCCGCGACCACGTTCGCGGGCCTCGCCGCCGCCGCGCCGGACCGGGAGCCGGACCCGGTCGAGGAGCGGTACCGGGAGGTGATCTGCCGGGTGCTGGAGCAGTTCGACCTGCTCGACGCGCCGGAGTTGGCGGACCTGGTCGAGCAGCTGGGCTGCGAGGAGTCGGACGACCCGAGCTCGTCGACGAGCCCGACGTCGTCCACCACCCCGTCGTCCAGCACGCCCGCCGCACCGGGAGCGCGGACGGGCTCCGGTGGGCGCTGATCCCGCCGGAGGGCGGACGCACGCGTGGGGCGCGGCCCGAGTGATCGGGTCGCCCCCACTGTCCGTGATCACGACCCCTCGCGATCACCCGATCGGGTAAGCAGATCGCCACGGTTGCCGCCAATTCATCGGATGTGCACGTCTCGAACCGCCCGCACCCTTGCCTATGCCGCCCCCACGGCACAGCATGGACGCCGTGCAGGACCTCCTCACCGAGCGCGCGGTGCTCGGCGTCATCGCGACCCTGGCCGTCCTAGGCCTCTTCGTGATGCTGTGCCGCGCCCGTCGGGTCAGCACGTCGGTCGAGGACGCCGTGATGGACATGCTGCACCGCATGTCCAAGGCGTCGGCCGACCTGCGCGAAGGGCTGACCGAGGACGCCGCGAACAAGGCGACGCCGCACCTGCGGGAGATGCTGCGGTGCGTCGCGGTCGGCATCACCGACCACGAGGGCACGCTCCTGTCGTGGGACGGCGGCGCCAACGACCACTACGAGTTCCTGCGCTCCTACATCGAGCGCGCCATCGGCGAGGGGCACAAGGAGCACGTCGAGCACCGCAAGCTGGACTGCGAGCTGCCCGGCCCGTGTTCCCTGCACAGCGCCGTGATCGTGCCGCTGGTGGTGGAGGGCGACGTCGCCGGCACGCTGATCGTCGTCAGCGGCGTGGCGAACAAGCGGCAGATCAGGATGGCCGAGGAGACCGCGCGGTTCGTCTCCACGCAGCTGGAGCTGGAAGTGCTCCAGAAGTCGCGGCAGGCGTTGGCGCAGGCCGAGGTCCGGGCGCTGCGGGCGCAGATCTCGCCGCACTTCGTCTACAACGCGCTGAACACGATCTCGTCGCTGATCCGCACCGACCCGGCGCACGCGCGGGAGCTGCTGCAGGAGTTCGCCGAGTTCACCCGCTACTCGTTCCGCACCGACGGCTTCTTCACCACGCTGTCGGACGAGCTGACGAACATCCACCGCTACCTGACCATCGAGCAGGCGCGGTACGGGCCGAGGCTCAACGTCCGGCTGAAGATCGCGCCCGAGGTGCTCCAGGTCGTGCTGCCGTTCCTGGTGCTGCAACCGCTGGTGGAGAACGCGGTCCGGCACGGGCTGGCCAAGAAGCCCGGCGGCGGGCTGCTCACGATCATCGCCGAGGACAACGGCGCGGAAGCGCTGATCTCGGTCGAGGACGACGGCGTCGGCATGGACCCGGACCGCCTCTTCGAGGACTTGAAGGACGCGCACCAGACCGGCGCGCACGTCGGCCTCGGCAACATCAACCACCGGATGCGCGCGGTGTTCGGCGACGATTACGCGCTCGTCGTGGAGACCGCGCCGGACGCCGGCATGAAGATCATCCTGAAGATCCCGAAGTACCGGCCGGGCGTGCGGACGAACCTGCCGATCGTCCCGCCGCGGCTGGAGGACACCACCGAGCAGCCCGTCGTCCGCGCCTGACGACCACGTGATCGGCCGGCGTGGTCGAGCCCGTGGTCAAGCCGCGCGACCGGACGGCCCGGTGATCAGGCGGCGGCGATCGCGAGCACCGTCACCATCATCACGGCGCACACGCTCCACGTGATCCACATCCAGTAGACGTGCATGGGAGTGGGGCCGTCGGCGTTCTGCCTACCGCGGTCGTCCCACCACTCGACGTAGCGTTCGAGCCACCGGATCGGGTTGAACGTCACCGGTCGATGTTAGCCGCGCGGGCCGAATCCCGGGCGCACTCGCCCCGCCGGCCAACGCCTCGCCGACGTAAGGTCGTCGTCATGAGCGTGACGGACAAGATCGCGGCGCGGCTGCCCAGGATCGTCAGCGAGCGGACCGAGCGCGGACCCGTGGTGGCCGCCGTCCGCCTCCACGGCGTCATCACGCCGACCCCGACGCCGATGGCCCGCAACACCATCAGCATGCAGACCGTGGAGAGCGCGTTGACCCGCGCGTTCGACCACGACCGGCTCGTCGCCGTCGCCCTGCTGATCAACTCCCCCGGCGGCGCGCCGACGCAGTCCGCGCTGGTCGCCGAGCGCGTCCGCGAGCTGGCCGCGAAGAAGAAGGTGCCGGTCCTGGCGTTCTGCGAGGACCTGGCGGCCTCCGGCGGCTACTGGCTCGCGTGCGCGGGCGACGAGGTCTACGCGCACGGCACGTCCCTGGTGGGCTCGATCGGCGTGGTGAGCGCGGGGTTCGGCCTCAACGGCCTGATCGAGCGCTACGGCGTCGAGCGCCGCGTGCACTCGGCCGGCGAGAACAAGGTCCGCCTCGACCCGTTCAGCCCGGAGAAGCCGGAGGACGTCGAGTGGCTGAAGGGCCTCCAGGCGCAGCTGCACGAGCAGTTCGTCGACTGGGTGAAGGAGCGGCGCGGCGCGAAGCTGAAGGCCACCGACGACGAGCTGTTCAACGGCGAGGTGTGGACCGGTGCGAAGGCGGTCGAACTCGGCCTGGTGGACGGCATCGGCACGTTGCGCGGTGTCGTGGCGAAGCGGTACCCGGACGCGGACATCGCGATCGCGGAGCCCCGCCGACCGTTGCTCGCCCGCCTCGGGCTCGCCGGCAGCACCACCCGATCGGGCGACTTCCTGCTGGAGGGGTTGGCGGCGCTGGAGGAGCGGGCGCGCTGGTCGCGATTCGGCTTGTGAGGTCACGGCCCCGCGGCCGTCCGGCAACCGGCGTAGACAGCGACCCCGGTGGGTCGGCAAGATGCGCGGCACAGTGAGTACCCCAGTGAAGCCAACCACCGTGAACAATCGCGCGGACAGCAGCGGCCTCCTCGTCCTGGCGGTGGACGACGAGGCTCCCGGTCTGAGCGAGATCAAGTACCTGCTCGAGAGCAGCCCGCACATCCGACGCGTGCTCACGGCCTTCGACGCGGCCGAGGCGCTGCGCATCCTCCGGGGTGACTACGACGTCGAGGTGATGGACCGCACGAAGGCGGGGCTGCCGCCGGTCGACGCCGTCTTCGCCGACATCAACATGCCCGGGCTGAGCGGCACGGACCTCGCGCGCGTGCTCGGCGCGTTCCGCGCGCCGCCGGCGCTGGTGTTCGTCACGGGCGTCGAGCACTCGGAGGCCGTGGTGGCGTTCGAGGTGGGCGCGCTGGACTTCGTGACGAAGCCGATCAACGAGGACCGGGTCAACAAGGCGATCTCGCGGGTCGTCGACCGGGTCGCGGCGACGCCGGCGGTCACCCCCGAGCCCGCCGCGGCGGAACCGCAGGACGACGAGGTGATCCCGGTCGAGCTGGGCGGCACCATCAAGCTCGTGCCGCGGGCGACCGTCCGCTACGTCGAGGCGCAGGGCGACTACGCGCGCCTGCACACCAACGACGGGTCGAGCCACCTGGTGCGCATCCCGTTGGCGCAGCTGGAAGAGCGCTGGGAGAACGCCGGCTTCGTGCGCATCCACCGCTCGTTCCTCGTGGCGCTGCCGCTGGTGACCGAGCTGCGGATGACGTCGAACGGGTACGCGGTGGTGATCGGCTCCGGCGAGGGCGCGAAGGAGCTGCCGGTCAGCCGGCGGCACACGCGTGAGCTGAAGGAGCGGATCGTGCGTCCCCCCAAGAGCAGTTGGGGATGACCAAGCACACCGGCCCCCCCGGCCAACCGGACCAACCGCAGCCGGCCGAGCGCGATGCCTGGCTGCCGGTGTCGACGTCGGCGGCGTCGCGCAAGAACCGCCGGCGGCGGGTGGTGCTCGCGGACCCCCGCGGTCGCGGGCGGGTGCTGCGCACGATCATCGAGCTGGAGGAGCAGACCAGCGTCGGCGAGAAGCTGATCCGGGACCTGATCCGGACGCAGCTGCGCACCGGCCTGGCGCTGGGCGGCGGCACGTTGCTGCTGCTGGCGTCGCTGCCGGTGGCGTTCTACCTGCTGCCGTCGCTGGCGGAGGTGCAGCTGCTGGGCGTGCGGCTGCCGTGGCTGCTGCTGGGCCTGCTGCCGTTCCCCCTCTGCTACGGCGTGGGGTACGCGTACCGGAGGCTGGCGGAGAAGCACGAGCACGACTTCGTGAGTTCGGTGGACCGGTGATCCAGACCCCGTGGAGCCTGGTGCTCGTCGGCGTGATGGCGGCGCTGACGTTCCTGTTGGGCTACGTGGGGTCGCGCCGCGCGAACACGACCCCGGACTTCCTGGTGGCGCGGCGCGGTGTGCCGGCGACCCGCAACGCCGCCGCGATCTCCGGCGAGTACCTGTCCGCGGCGTCGTTCCTCGGCGTCGCCGGGCTGGTGCTGAAGGACGGCGTCGACGCGCTGTGGTACCCGATCGGCTTCACCGCCGGGTACCTGGCGATGATGCTGTTCGTCGCCGCGCCGCTGCGGCGGTCCGGCGCGTACACGCTGCCCGACTTCGCCGAGGCGCGGCTGGGGTCGTCGAACCTGCGGAAGTTCTGCACGTTCTTCGTGATCTGCATCGGCGTGCTGTACCTGGTGCCGCAACTCCAGTCGGCCGGGCTGACGTTGAACACGATCACCGGCCTGCCCGCGTGGCTGGGCGGCGCGGTGGTGACGGTGATCGTGGTGGTGAACGTCCTCGGCGGCGGGATGCGCGCGATCACGCTCGTGCAGGCGTTCCAGTACTGGGGCAAGCTGTTCGCGATCGCCGCGCCGACGTTCGTGCTGTTCACGATCTTCCTGGCGGGTCCGGGCAACGGGGCGCAGCCGGTGGACTCGTCAGGGGTCCTGCGGTTTCCCGAGGACGTCGAGGTGACGACGGTCGACCCGGTGCGGGTCAAGGTCGACGTGGCGGTGGACCTGTCCGCGACCGGGCAGGTGAACGGGGCGTTCGCGGACGGCGAGGTGTACTGGACGCCCGGCCGGTACGAGGTGGGCGCGGAGACCGTGCTGCGGTTCACGGCGGGGTCGCCGGTGCCGGTGGTGGAGGGCTCCCCGACGAGCAACCACGACTGGCTGCGGCCGGAGACCGACGGGCTGTCGGGCCTGTTCGAGACGTACTCGCTGATCTTCGCGACGTTCCTGGGCACGATGGGCCTGCCGCACGTGCTGGTGCGGTTCTACACCAACCCGGACGGGCGGGCGGCGCGGCGGACCGCGTTGCACGTGCTGTACCTGCTGGGGTTGTTCTACCTCTTCCCGACCGTGCTGGGCGTCATCTCGCGCCAGTACCTGCCGCAGCTGCTCGTGACGGGGAAGACGGACGCGGCGGTGCTGATGCTGCCGAGCACGATGCAGCCGAACCTGCTGGGCCAGGTGTTGGGCGCGATCGTGGCGGCGGGCGCGTTCGCGGCGTTCCTGTCGACGTCGTCGGGCCTGGTGGTGTCGGTGGCGGGGGTCGTGTCGACGGACATCCGGTCGGGCCGGGTGAGCGACTTCCGGTGGGCGACGGTGCTGACCGGCGCGGTGGCGATCGGGTTGGCGATGCTGCTGCCGCGGTCGGACGCGTCGTTGACGGTGGCGATGTCGTTCGCGCTGGCCGCCTCGACGTTCTGCCCGCTGCTGCTGCTGGGCATCTGGTGGCGCGGGCTGACGTGGGTGGGCGCGATCGCCGGCCTGGTGGTCGGCGGCGGCCTGGTGATCAGCGCGCAGGTGGTGACGGTGATCAGCTCGCACACCGGGCGGTGGGCGCCGTCGCTGCTCTCGCAGCCCGCGCTGGTGACCGTGCCGCTGGCGTTCCTGACCATGGTGATGATCAGCAAGCTGACCGCGCGGCGCACGCCCGAGGACGTCAACCAGGTGCTGCTCCGGTTGCACGCGCCGGACCCGCTGGGGTTCATGCGCGACCGGGAGTCGCGGTTCGGCTCTTCCGGGGACCGGCCACGCCGGGTGGACGCGGCCGAGAGGGGCGGTTCTTCCCCGTCCCCCATTCCCCCTCAATGAAGGGCATCGTGGACGGAACGGGATGACCTCTCACGGCTCGTGACCGGGAGTCGGGAAAGGTCTCGAATGGGTGAAGCTAAAGACACCGATCCGGCTACCGGTGATATCGATCACCTGAGTGGCAGTTCGTCTCAGTATTCATACCGCTCATCGCATCACTCGGCAGTTGAGCGCACGGGCACCCGGAAGGTCTTTCAGGCGTGACCCAGGTCTCCCTACGGTGCTCCGCGTATCAGGAACGCACCAGGAGGCCTTACGTGTCGTTCACACCGTCGTCAAGTACGCGAGGAGGGGACCGTGAGCACCTCTGAGCAGCACACCCCGGACGCCCAGGGCAATCACAACTGGGTAGAAGTGCAGGACAGCCCCGACTTCCGTGAGCTCCGCCGGCGGCTGCGCAGCTTCGTGTTCCCCATGGCCGGCCTCTTCCTGGCCTGGTACGTGCTGTACGTCCTGCTGGCCGACTACGCCCACGGCTTCATGTCGACCAAGCTCTTCGGCAGCAACATCAACGTGGGCCTCGTCCTCGGCCTGCTGCAGTTCGTGTCGACGTTCGCCATCACGACGCTCTACGTCCGGCACGCGAACAAGAAACTCGACCCCATGGCGGAGAAGCTCCGCAACGAGCTCGAAGGGGGTCAAGCGTGAACGGCAGCGCCCTGCTCAACATCGGCATCTTCGGCATCTTCGTCGCGGCAACCCTGGTCGTGGTCATCCGGGCCAGCCGCAACACCAAGACGGCCGCCGACTACCTCGCCGCGGGCCGCGCCTTCACCGGCCCCCAGAACGGTGTCGCCATCGCGGGCGACTACCTGTCCGCCGCGTCGTTCCTCGGCATCGCGGGCGCCATCGCGCTCAACGGCTACGACGGCTTCCTGTACTCCATCGGCTTCCTCGTCGCGTGGCTCATCGCCCTGCTGCTGGTCGCCGAGCTGCTGCGCAACACCGGCAAGTACACGATGGGCGACGTCCTCAGCTTCCGCATGAAGCAGCGCCCCGTGCGCGCGGCGGCGGCGACGTCCACCATGGCCGTGTCGTTCTTCTACCTGCTCGCGCAGATGGCGGGCGCGGGCGGCCTGGTCGCCCTGCTGCTCGGCATCACCGGCAAGTTCGGCCAGGCGATCGTGATCGCCGTCGTCGGCGCCCTGATGATCGCGTACGTGCTCATCGGCGGCATGAAGGGCACCACCTGGGTGCAGATCATCAAGGCGGTGCTGCTGATCATCGGCGCCGGCCTGATGACGGTCTGGGTGCTGGCCAAGTTCGGCTTCAACCTGTCCGCCGTGCTCGGCGCGGCCGTGGACGCCGCCCCCAAGGCCGGCGAGAAGCTGCTCGGCCCCGGCCTCCAGTACGGCGCGACCGGCACGTCCAAGCTGGACTTCCTGTCGCTGGCCCTCGCGCTGGTCCTCGGCACCGCCGGCCTGCCGCACATCCTGATGCGCTTCTACACCGTGCCGACCGCCAAGGAAGCCCGCCGCTCGGTGGTCTGGGCGATCTGGCTGATCGGCCTGTTCTACCTGTTCACGCTGGTCCTCGGCTACGGCGCGGGCGCGCTCGTCGGCGCGGACAAGATCCGGGCGGCCCCGGGTGGCCCGAACTCGGCGGCTCCGCTGCTCGCCGAGGCGCTGGGCGGCCCGCTGCTGCTGGGCCTGATCGCGGCGGTCGCGTTCGCGACGATCCTCGCCGTGGTGGCCGGTCTGACGATCACCGCGTCGGCGTCGTTCGCGCACGACATCTACGCCAACATCATCAAGAAGGGCGAGGCGGAGGACAAGGACGCCGAGGTCAAGGTCGCGCGGCGGACCGCGGTCGTGATCGGCATCGTGTCGATCCTCGGCGGCATCGCGGCCAACGGCCAGAACATCGCGTTCCTGGTGGCCCTCGCGTTCGCGGTGGCGGCGTCGGCGAACCTGCCGACCATCCTCTACTCGCTGTTCTGGAAGCGGTTCAACACCTCGGGCGCGCTGTGGAGCATCTACGGCGGTCTCGCGGTGACGATCACGCTGATCGTGCTGTCGCCCGCGGTGTCCGGCAAGCCCACGTCGATGTTCAAGAACGTCGACTTCGCGCTGTTCCCGCTGTCGAACCCCGGCATCGTGTCGATCCCCGTCGCATTCCTGCTCGGTTACATCGGCACGGTCATGTCGAAGGAGCGCGACAAGGAGAAGTACGCGGAGATGGAGGTGCGCGCCCTCACCGGCGTCGGCGCCGAGAAGGCGGTCGCCCACTAGGGCCGACCCCCATCCCGCCGGAGACCACGCCGGCCGTCATCCCTTCGGGGGAGGGCGGCCGGCGTGCTCCTTATCCCCTGCTTATTCGCCTCGTGGCAGCATGGTGGCCGTGACCGTTCCCAGCGTTGAAGTGTCCGAGGTGCCGGCGGATCTGCCGGAGGGCAAGGTCCTGCTCGACGTGCGCGAGGCCGACGAGTGGGTGGCGGGCCACGCCCCGGGCGCCCTGCACATCCCCATGAGCGAGCTGGCGGGCCGCCTCGGCGAGCTGCCGGGCGACAGCGAGTTCTACGTCGTGTGCCGCGCCGGCGGCCGTTCCGCGCGGGTCACCCAGTACCTCAACGCCAACGGCTGGGACGCCACCAACGTCGACGGCGGCATGCAGGTGTGGGCCGCGTCCGGCCGTCCGCTGGTCGGTGAGGTCGACGGCGCGGAGCCCGAGGTCATCTGACATGGCGCTGCGGCCGATGCGCGTGGACTGGGTGGCGACCCCGCCACCCGGCGCCTACCCGCACCGTCGGCTCGGCGCGCCGCGACGGGGCTACACCGGTCCGCCGTCGTACCCGGTGCCACCGCGCTGGGGTTTCCCGCTGCTGGCGTGGCGCTGGCCGACGTCCGTGGCGACGGACGACGACGCGCCCGCCGACTCCGTCGAGCAGGTCCAGCGCGCGGCCCGGACCGCGTCCCACGCCCTCGGCCTGGCCGGCCTGACCGCGTTGTGGGCGGCCGGCAGCGAGATCTGGCGTTACGTGTTGTTGCTGCTCAGCCGCTACGGCGCGCTGTCGGAGGGCACGGTCGGCGTGTCGGACGCCATGGTCGTGTCGTCGGCCGTGGTCATGGTCGTGGCGTCCGGGATGGCGATCGTCTTCACCCTCCTGTGGCTGCGCCGGGCGAGGAACGCCGCCGCCGCGGAAGCGGGCTACCGGCCGTCCCGCCCGGACCGCGAGGTGCTGATCGGCCTCGTCGTGCCGGGGGTGAACCTGGTGGTGCCGGGTTCGGTGCTGGCGGAGCTGGAGCACGCCGCCCTGCGCGAGCCGCCCACCGCCCGTCCCCGGCCGTCCCGCCTGCTCCGCTGGTGGTGGGGCCTGTGGGTGGCCGCCGGCGTGTTCACCGCGTTCACGATCGCGTGGTCGTTCCGGTCGAGCGTGCAGGCAATGGCCGACGGCGTGCTGTTCCACGCCGTGTCCGACCTGCTCGGCGCCGCGGTGGCCATCGTGACCGCCGCCGTGGTCCGGCACATCACCACCCTGCTGCTGCCGGTGGACGCCACCGCCATCCGCCGGATGCGGGTGGTGGACGTGAAGCACGCCCCCGCGCCCACCCTGCGCCCCGTGCGGCCGTCGGGCTCACCTCGCTGACCGGGTGAGCGGGCCGGAGTGAGCGGGACCGGGGTGAGCGGGGACGAGTCGAGCCCGGCCGAGTCGAGCCGGGACGGGTTGAGCCGCGACGGGTTGAGCCGGCTCTTCGAGGAGCACCGGCCCCGGCTGCGCGCCGTGGCGTACCGGGTGCTCGGCTCGCTGAGCGAGGCCGACGACGCCGTGCAGGACGCCTGGCTCCGGCTCGACCGCACCGACACCGACGAGATCGGCAACCTCGGCGGGTGGCTGACGACCGTCGTCGCCCGCGTCTGCCTGAACGTGCTCCGCACCCGCGGCCGGCGGGCCGAGGAGCCGTTCGACGTCCACGTGCCCGACCCGGTCGTCAGCCACGACGACGGCACCCACCCCGAGCACGAAGCCCTGCTGGCCGACTCGGTGGGCCTGGCCCTGATGGTCGTGCTGGACACCCTCACCCCGGCGGAACGCGTCGCGTTCGTGCTGCACGACCTGTTCGCCGTGCCGTTCGACGAGATCGCCGCGCTGGTCGGGAAGTCGACGGCCGCGACCCGGCAGCTCGCCGACCGCGCCCGCCGCCGCGTCCGGGACCGGGCGCCGGCCCCGGACGCCGACCTCGCCCGCCAGAGGGAGGTCGTGAACGCCTTCTTCGCCGCCGCCCGCGACGGCGACCTCGACGCGCTCGTCGCCGTGCTCGACCCGGACGTCGTGCTGCGGTCCGACGGCGGCGCGGGCTCCCGCCTCACCGTCACCCTCTCCGGCGCGCGCACGGTCGCCGGCCAGGCCGTCACCTTCGGGCAGCTGTACCCGCTCGCCCGTCCAGCCCTGGTCAACGGCGCGGCCGGGGTCGTCGTCGCGGCCGACGGCCGGCCGCTGTCGGTCATGGCGTTCACCGTCGCGGACGGCCGGATCGTGGCCATCGACGTCCTGGCCGACCAGGAACGCCTGGCCCGGCTCGTGGACGTGCGCGGTGTTCACACGGGCTGGTCCTCGGGTTCCGATCCCTCGAACTCCCAGACGAGTTCGAGGGGCACGCGCCTGCCGTAGCGGTGGAGGGCCGACTCGGCGGACGCGTGCTGACCGATGAAGATCCGGCCGGTGTCCGGATCACGGCGGTAGACGATGGCGTCCGTCCGCTCCTCCTCGATGATCTCCATGCCCCAGGCGAAGATCCGGGTGCGGTCGGTGGCGTCCACCAGGCTGAAGAGGTTCGCTTCCACGGGACCGACTGTCCCGCCGGGAGATCCGCCCGATGCGGTGAAGCGGGGCGGGAATCCCGCCTGCGGGCGTCCCGCTGGATCATGCTGCCCTGTGCCCACCCCGCCACCGTTCCGCCGCCGTCGGTTGGGGCGCAAGCTCGCCCGGATGCGGACCACAGCCCGGATGACCCTCGACGAAGCCGCCAAAGCCCTGTACCGCACCAAGTCCACCCTCCACCGGTTGGAGAAGGGGGAGACGATCCTGGACGTCCACCTCGCCAAGTCGATGATGGACCTCTACGACCAGTACGACCCCGACCTCATCGACCAGGCCCTCCGCGCCCGTGAGCCCGGCTGGTGGACCACCTACGGCATCGAGAACCAGGGTTACATCGACGTCGAGACCGAGGCGAGCGCGGTCTACGAGTTGTCATTCATGGTGATCACGGGCCTGCTCCAGACGACCGGCTACATGCGCGCGCTCTTCGAGGCCGACCGGTTGAAGCGGACCAAGCGCTGGCTGGCGAGCGACATCCGCGTCCGGCAGATAAGGCAGAAGCGGCTGACCGATCCGGACGACCCCTTGCAGCTGCACGCGGTCCTGGACGAAGCCGCATTGCGCAAGGTCGTCGGTAGCCGGCAGATCATGCGCGAGCAGTTGGAGCACCTGATTGAGATAAGCGGGCAACCAACGGTGACCCTTCAGATCCTGTCGAGCGAAGGCGGTGCGATCGACCGCATGGGCCTCGGGTTCATCCTGCTCAGCTTTCCCGATCCGGCGGAATCCGATGTGCTCTACGTCGAGCACGTGCTCGGGGCGACACACATCGAGGAACCTCGTGAGCTGCGAGAAGCTAGACTGGTCTTCGACCACGTGGCCTCCAGGGCGTTGAGCCCGGAGGAATCGGTCGCGCTGATCGAGCGGATTCTGGCCGAATGAAAGAGGCGATGACTGTGTCCATTGTGGACCTGTCTGGCGCGGTGTGGCGGAAGAGCGGCCGCAGCGGTGGCGGGAGCAACGCTGCCTGCGTCGAGGTGGCGTTCGTGGACGCGGTGTGGCGCAAGAGCAGTCGGAGCAACGGCGCCAGCAATGCCAACTGCGTCGAGGTGGCGTTCGCCGGGCCGGCGGTGGCCGTGCGGGACTCGAAGAACCCGGCCGCCGCAACGCTCGCGTTCCCCGCTGTTCAGTGGTCGTTCTTCCTCCGGCACTTGGGCTCCTGACCGGCCGCGTGCCACCGTGACCCCATGCGGGCACTCGCGGTGGCACTGGTCCTCACCCTGCTGGTTCCGGGGCTCGGCTCCGGCGTGGCGAGCGCGGAGAGCGACCGGAAGTTCGACCTCCAGGCCCACCGGGGCGGGATCGGGCTGACGGTCGAGAGCACGTTGGCGGCGTTCGCCAAGGCGCTCGAAGTGGGCGTCACGACGCTGGAACTGGACGTCCAGATCACCAAGGACGGCCGCGAGGTCGTCACGCACGACCGCAGGACCAACCCGGCCAAGTGCCTCGACACCGCACCCGCCTTCCCCGGCGACCCGGCGTTCCCGTACGCGGGCAAGTACGTGAAGGACCTGACGTTCGCGCAGGTCAGGACGCTGGACTGCGGCTCGCGGCGCTGGGCGCAGTACCCGGACCAGGAGCTGTCGCCGGGCGCGCGGATGCCGACGCTGGCCGAGGTGTTCGACCTGGTCCGCAGCTACCGGGCGTTCACCGTGAAGTTCAACATCGAGACCAAGGTCGAGGCCGCCGCGCCGCACGAGACCGCGCCGCGCGAGCAGTTCGTGGAGGTCACCGCCCGCGCGATCCGCGAGTCCGGCTTCTACCGCAACGTCACCGTGCAGTCGTTCGACTGGGGCACGCTGATGCTGTGGCGCGAGGCCGAACCGCGCCTGCCGCTGGTCGCCCTCACCCAGCCCGAGTTCCTGCGCCCCGGCTCGCCGTGGACGGGCGGGCTGAAGCTGGAGGACTTCGGCGGCAGCGTCGTGAAGGCCGTGAAGAGCTTCGGGGCGTCCGCGCTCTCCCCGGTGCACGGCAACCCGCAGAACGGGCGGACCGGCGACCCGAACTACGTCCCGTTCACCACGAAAGCCCTGGTGGACGAGGCGCACGCGCACGGCCTGGCGGTCGTCCCGTGGACGGTCAACGACCAGGCCACCATGCACAAGCTCATCGACGACGGCGTGGACGGCATCATCACCGACTACCCGGACCGCCTGCGCGCCGTGATGGCCGAGCGCGGCTTCAAGCTGCCGAAGCAGCACACGGCCAAGCGGTAGCGGCTCACGCCCACCGGCGCTTGTGGAAGATCGGGTCGCGGCCGTGGACGTCGAGCGCCACGTCCGGCTCGGTGAACACCTCGTCGACGCGGGCCGGTCGTGCGGTCGACCGGCGCAACGCCCGCCGCACCCCCGGCCAGTCCGAGGGCCGCAGCCCGACGTCACGGCGCACCACGAGCAGGTCGGCGGGCCGGGCGTGGCCCATCCGCCACAGCTCCTCCGGCGGCACGTTGTCCCGCGCCGGGATGAACAGCGCGCTGTGCCGGCTGGTCGCCGCCAACCGCACCAACGCGCCCAACCGCACCAGATCGGCCCGCGACCCGGTGACCGCGGCCATGCCGGTGATCGGCTCGGGAGGCCGCACCCAGAGGTTGCGCAGGCGTGCGGCGGGCACGAGGACGCGGTGCAGCGGAGCGTGCCGCACCACGGGGTGCGCGATCACCGACAACCGCATCGGCCCAGGGTGAGGGCTGTCGGGACGCGCGTCGAGCGGTTTACGCCGACGTGAGCGGCAGGTCGTGCAGGCCCCGGATGACGAACTCGGCCCGGCGGCGGGGTTCGGCGGCCAGTTCCGCGTTCGGCAGCTTGCGGGCCAGGGACGACAGCGCGGCCTGCACCTCGATGCGGGCCAGGGGCGCGCCGAGGCAGTAGTGGATGCCCATGCCGAAGCCCAGGTGGGGGTTGGGGTTGCGGCCGATGTCGAGGGTGTCCGGGTCGGCGAAGACCTCGGGGTCGCGGGCCGCCGCGCCGAGCAGCGCGGCGATCTTCTGTCCCGGCTCGACCACGTGCCCGGCGATGGTGACGGGCGCGGTCGCGGTGCGCTCGAACAGCTGCAACGGCGAGTCGTAGCGGATCAGCTCCTCCACCGCGGTGGGCAGGAGGGTGGGGTCCGCCACCAGCCGACGCCACTCGGACGGGTGGTTCATCAACGCCCGCACGCCGTTGCCGATGACGTTGACGGTGGCCTCGTGGCCGGCCATGAGCAGCAGCACGGCGGTCGCCACGAGCTCGTCCTCGGTGAGCTTCGCGCCGTCGGTGCCGGTGACCGCCACCAGGTCGGACACCAGGTCGTCACCGGGCGTCGCGCGCCGCAGCGCGACCAGTTCCCGCAGGTAGGCGACGAACTCCGTGGCCGCGTGCTCGGCCGCCGCCCTCTTGTCCGGCGCGAGGTCGTACTCGTACATCTTCACGATGGCGTTCGACCACGGCTGGAGCAGCGCCCGGTCCCGCGTCGGCACGCCCAGCAGCTCGGCGATCACCTCGACCGGCAGGGGCGCGGCCACGTGCGACAGCAGGTCCGCCTGGCCCTCGGACTCCACCTTGGCCACCAGCTCGTCCACGAGCCGGTCGGCCAGCTCGACGATCCACGGCCGCAGCCGCTCGACGTGACCGCGGCCGAACGCCGCCGCGACGAGCCGGCGCAGCCTGCTGTGCGTGGGCGGCTCGTTCTCCAGCATCGAGTTGCGGTGCAGCAGGTTGAAGGAGGTGAAGCTCTCGACGGGCTTGGCGTCGGTCCAGATCCGGCCGAGCGACCGGTGCTTGAGCACGGACGACGCCGCCGCGTGCGACACCGCCAGGGCGATGCCCATCTCCTCGTGCCAGTGCACCTCGCCGTCGGCGCGCAGGGCGGCGAACGCCGGGTAGGGATCGGCGATGAAAGCCGGATCGTGCTGGTCGAAGGATGCCACGATCACGGACGGTAGGTCGTCACGGCGACCCGCGTCCATCCGAGTGTGGTTGAGAAATCAAACTTTCAGGGAGCTGTGACATCGGGTAGTCGAGTTGACCCGATCCGTGCCCCACCAGCAGCATTCGACCGTGCCACCTGAAGTCGTCGCCCACCGCGGCGCGTCCACCCGCCGCCCGGAGCACACGCTCGCCGCGTACGAGCTCGCGCTGGCCCAGGGGGCGGACGGCCTGGAGTGCGACGTGCGGCTCACCAGGGACGGGCACCTGGTCTGCGTCCACGACCGCACCATCGACCGCACCAGCGGCGGGACGGGCGCGGTCGGCGCGATGACGTTGGACGAGCTGCGCCGGCACGACTTCGGCAGCTGGCACGGCGGCGAGCCCGCCGGGGTGCTGACGCTGGAGGCGCTGCTCGGGCTGGCCGCCGACCACGGCGCGCGCCTGTTCGTCGAGACCAAGCACCCCGTCCGGCAGGGCGGCCGGGTGGAGCGGCGGCTCGCCGAGGAGCTGGGCCGGCACCGCGTCGACGTGGTGATGATGTCGTTCTCCGTGTTCGCCGTGCACCGGTTCAAGGAGCTCAGGCCCGAGGTGCCGACCGTCCTGCTGTACGACCGGCTGTGGCCGCGGGCGAAACCCCGCTTCGCCGACTTCGCCGGACCCGGAGTTCACCTCCTCAGGCGTCACCCGGACAGGGGTGAGGGTGTGTACGCGTGGACGGTCGACGACCCGGCCGACATCGCCCTCTGCATGCGGCGCGGCGTGCGGTTCATCGCGACCAACAACCCGGCGGAGACGCGCGAGCGCGTTGCGGCTAACTTGACGCCCGACCAGCCAGACCAGCCCTGAGACGAGGAGGCGCGGTGGCGAAGCGGACGGCCGTGAAGGCCGGCACCGGGAAGACCGGCACGGAGAAGAACCAGCCTGCCGACGGCGTCAACCCGCGGCAGCCGTGCCCGTGCGGCTCCGGCAAGCGCTACAAGGCGTGCCACGGCGCGGCCGGCGGCGCGGCGGACGTGATCGTCTCCCGCCCGTTCGAGGGCCTGGCCGCCGAGGCCGAGCTGATCGCGCTGCGCGAGTTCGTCCCCTCCGCGACGGCCAAGCTGCCCCTCAAGGACTCCGGCGCGCGCGAGATCGTGCTGGCCACCGTGCTGCCGATGGCCGCCGCCGGCCTGATCCGCGCCGACGGCACCGCGTTCGTCGGCCTGCAGGTCCAGACCCGCTCCGGCGACCTCAGCCGCGACCTGGCCCGCGCCGTGCAGTGGGCGCTGACCGCCGAGACCGGCGCCGCCCTCCCCGTCGTCGGCCCGGACCACGGCGAGAACCCCGGCCGGCTCCAGGACCTGCTCGACCCCGAGGCCACGCTGACGCCCGAGCTGCACACCGACTTCGCGTGGTGGCTGCCGCCGGACAACGAGCCCAGCGGCGACGTCGCCCTCTCCCTCGAACGCGCCAACGCGGCCATCCTGCCCACCGAGCGCCTCGACGCGCCCGGCGTGCTCGCCGCCTACTGGGTCGACGCGGGCGACAAGGCGCACCTGCGCTGGGTCCGCCCCGAGCCGGAGGAGACGTTGCTGGCGGCGCTCGCGCGGCTGTCCGTGCGCGGCGAGCTCGACCTCGGCGAGGGCTCCCGGTACGCGGGCTCGTTCCGCGCGCACGGCCTGCTCGTGCCGGTGTGGGACCTCGACCGCGAGCTGCACTCCAGCGAGTGGGCACCGGGCGCGGAGGCGTTGGGCAAGCGTTTGCAGGACGCCCTGACCAGCCTCGACGCCGAGCCGCTCACCGAGCAGGAACGGCGTGCGCGCGACGGTCTGCGCGGCCGGCAGATCACCCTGCGCTGACGTTGTCCACAGCTGTCCCCAGCTTTGTCCACAGCTCCTGTGGACAACTGCGTGGACGAGGAGGAGGTGGCCGGGCGTGATCCTGCGGATCAGCCCGAAGGCCGACTGGACGCGCGCCCGAGAGGACGGTGCGATCCCGCTCGACCTCGACGGCTTCGTGCACTGCTCGGACCCCGGCACCGTCCACCTCCCCGCGAACCGCCTGTACCCGAACCGGCACGACCTCGTGCTGCTGGTGATCGACCCCGAAGGCCTGCCCGTGCTGTGGGAGCCGGGGGAGACCGGCGAGGACGGGCCGTGGTTCCCGCACGTCTACGGCCCGATCCCGGCCGACGCCGTGGTGGCCGTGCACGAGTTCACCCCGGACGCCGACGGCGCGTTCCGGCCCTTGCCCGTTCTGTGATCCACGCCCGTCGCCCGGGCGTCGAACGGCGAGGTGACCGGTTGGTCGTCACCATGTCGGGGTCACCCGCGTGGCGGCAGGTGGTTCCACCCGACGGGGCGGGGGACGGTGGCTGATGGAGCTGGTCGGGACCGAGTGCGGCCTGGAGGCAGGATGAAGCGGCTCGTGGCGGCGGGGCTGCCGGCGGCGATGTCGGCCGTGGTGCTGACCGTGACCCTGGTCGGGTGCGACGCGGTCACGCCGACCGCCCTGACACCGACGACCTCCGGCGACGGTCGGACCGCCGAAGCGGGCGGCACGGCCGTGCTCGACGCCCGCGGCATCGGCGCGGTGCGGTTGGGCATGACGTCGGCCGAGTTGGAGGCCACCGGCGAGATCGGCGGCGACGTGACCACGCCGGAGTTCTCCTGCGTGATCCGGGAGCTGAAGGCCGCGGACGGCTGGGTGGGCCTCCAGGACGGCGTGGCGGTCGAGATCCGGGTGGACGGGGGCGCCGGCACGCCGGAGGGCCTGCGCATCGGCGACTCGCGGGCGCGCATGCACGAGGTCTACCCGGGCGTGGAGCAGTACCCGCACGGCTTCATCCGGCCGCTCGACGCGAACACCGGGTACAAGTTCTTCTTCGAGAACGCGGGCGACACGCTCACCGGCATCGGCCTGGTCCGGGCCGACCGCGGCTGCCTCACCTGACCACGCCACGACGCCCGCCACCGGGAGGTGACGGGCGTCGTCGGCTGTCGTCGGTGGGTGCTTACAGCGCTCCGCCGGCGGCCCTGGGCGCGCCGCCGTCGGCTTCCTCGCCCACGGACTCGCGGGTCAGGAAGTTCTCCACGTGGAACAGGTTGCCGTCGGCCCGGTCGACGACGGTGAGCAGCGTGCTCATCGACGCGACCTCCTCCACCTGCTCCTTCAGGAACCACTGGAGGAACTGCTCGCCGAGGTAGTCGCCCTCGTCGCGGGCGGTCTTGGCGAGCGTCACGATCTGCTCGGTGACCTTCTTCTCCTGCTCCAGCGCGAGCGCGACCGGCTCCCGCGGCGCGGTGAAGTCGTTGCGGACGTCGTCCACGCCGGGAATGCTCACCGGAAGGCCGTTGTCCATCAGGTACTGCACGATCATCATCGCGTGGTTGCGCTCTTCCAGCGCCTGCTTGTAGAAGTGCGACGCGAGGCGGGGCAGGTCGTTGCCGTCGTACCAGACCGCGATCGCGACGTATTGCTGTGATGCCGTGAACTCGTTGCGGACCTGCTCCTGGAGCAGCTCGTGGAACTTCGACGCACGCGCGGAAGAAAGCTTCTTCAAGTTGACCGCCATGCTCGCAGAATAACCGAACGTGGGGTTTAATGCATTGCAGGTAAGGCTTAGGGAAGATAGGAAAGGGTTACCGAAGAAAGCTTAGGCAACCCTCTCCCGGTGGAATCAGACGAGTGGCGCGCGGTCGATCGGGCACGACATGCAGCGCGGCCCGCCCCGGCCGGAGCCGAGCTCGGAGCCGCTGATCCGGATGACCTCGACGCCGGCGTCCTCCAGCCGCGCGTTCGTCTCCACGTTCCGCTCGTACGCCACGACGAGACCCGGCCCGACGGCCAGCGTGTTGTTGCCGTCGTCCCACTGCTCGCGCTCGGCGGTCACCGGGTCGAGCCCGGTGTCGATCACGCGCAACCGCTCGATGCCCATCGCGTCGGCCGCCGCCTCCAGGAACGGCCGCCGGTCCTCCACCACGACGCCGCCCGCGCCGTCCGAGCGGACCGGGAAGGCGAACAGGTTGTCCCGCACCGCCGGGTACATCACCACGGCGTCCCGGTCGACCATCGTGCACACCGTGTCGAGGTGCATGGTCGCCCGCTCCTGCGTGATCGGCACCGCCAGCACGGTGTGCGCGAGGCCGTCCGCCAGCGCGGACCGGGCGAACGACTCCGCGCCCGCCGGCGTGGTCCGCTCGCCGACGCCGATCGCCAGCACGCCCGGCGCGAGCAGCAGCACGTCACCGCCCTCGACCGGCGCGGAGTGCGCCCCGTACGCGCGGCCCGTCTTCCGGAACCGCGGGTGGTAGGCGTAGATCAGGTCCGTCAGCGCGGTCTCCCGGTCGCGCGCCGGCAGCGCCAGCGACGTGATCGCCACCCGGTCGCCGACCCACACCGACGAGTCGCGCGTGAACAGCAGGTTCGGCAGCGGGTCGACCGCGAAGTCGATCGGGTGGTGCATCTTGCGCACCAGCGACGCGCCCTCCGCGGCGGGCAGCTCCTCGAACGTCATGCCGGTCATCAGCGCCGTGGCCAGCTGGTCGGGGCTGATCGAGGCCAGGTGCGAGCGCAGCGCGTCGGCCAGGTCGATGCCCAGCCGCCGCTCGTTGACCGCGCTGTGGATGCCCGCGATCCGGGCCCGGTCGTCGTGCAGGGCGTCGACCAGCAGGTCCGACAGCAGCAGCACCTCGACGCCGCGGCCGCGCAGCAGCTCGGCGAACGCGTCGTGCTCCTCCTGGGCGCGGTCGACCCACGGCACGCCGTCGAACAGCAGCTGGTCGTTGTTGCGCGGGGTGAGCCGCTTCAGCTCGGCGCCGGGACGGTGCAGCAGCACCGTGCGCAGCGGTCCGACTTCGCTGTCGACCCTGGGCGCCGGGGCCGGCACGCCGTCGGTGGTCGCGGTCTGGGCGATGTGCGCAGTCACGACATCGAGAGTAACCCGAGGTCGGTCGGATCAGCAGCTCGGAGTGGCCCATTCCGGCGAAACTCGATCGTATGACCACTCGTATACGGCGATTCATTGCGCAAAGAGTGGGTCAGGATAGGAAAACGTTGCGTTGTCTGCGAGGGTGCCGGCTGTGGTCGCCGTTGCGGGATGATCGGGTTCTACCGGGGAGGGATCAGTGGCGGACTTCCACTTGTTCATCGAGGCGCCCGACCGGGCCGACGTGGCGACCACCCAACTGCTCCAAGAGCTGGTCAGGGGCGCGCGGGTCGACGCACGACCGGCGCGGGCCGCGGCGCCCGAAGGCTCCAAGAGCGGCGCGGGGGCCACCCTCGCCGAACTCGTCCTCAACGGCGCGCTGCCCGCCGCCGTGGCCGCGGCCGTCGCGTCCGTGGTCACCGCGTTCGTGCAGCGCGGCGGCGCGCGCAAGGTGACGATCAGGAACGGCGACGACGAGATCACCGTCGAGGGCGTCGGCGCGCGGTCCCAGAAGGCGCTGGTGGAGGCGTGGCTGCGCGAGCACGAGAGCGAGGGGTGACGTGGGGCGGCACGCCCTCCTCGTCGCCACCGGCGAGTACGAGGACGTCCGGCTGAGCCGGCTGCGCGCGCCCGAGCAGGACGTGGAACGGCTCGCCGCCGTGCTGGAGGACCCCGACGTCGGCGGCTTCACGACCGTCGAGGTGCTGCGCGACCGGGCCGACCACGAGATCCGCCGCGCGGTCGAGGACGTGCTGTCCGAGCGCGCCGCCGAGGACTTCGTGCTGCTGTACTTCTCGTGCCACGGCCTCACCACGCCCGCGCGCCGGCTGTACTTCGCCGCCGCGAACACCGTGCCGGACCGGCCCGCCGGCACCGCCATCCCGCGCTCGTTCCTCAACGAGCAGCTGGAGGACTGCCGCGCGTCCGGGCGGCTCCTGCTGCTCGACTGCTGCTTCAGCGGCGCGTTCGTCGAGGGGTTCAAGGCGGACGGGATGACCGTGCTGGACGACGTCGGCACCGGGTACGTCGTGATGACCGCGTCCAACGCCTACGAGTACGCCTTCGAGCAGGACTCGCTGTCCCTGGACGCCCCGCGCGCCTCGCTGTTCACCGACGTCCTGATCGAGGGCCTGGCGGGCGGGGACGCCGACCTCGACGGCGACGGGTGGGTCGACGTCGACGAGCTGTTCAAGTACGTGCGCGACGAGGTCCGCGACCGCCGTCCCGACCAGACGCCGCAGTACTTCGCGCACGGCTCGTCCAAGCCGCTGCGGATCGCGCGGGCCGGTGGCGCGCGTGGCGGGCGGTCGCGCCGCACGGCGTCGTACACGGCCGGGCACCTGCTGGTGGCGCGCGGGTTCCGGGCCGCGGCCGAGCCGGTGTGCCGGACGCTGGGGCCGATGGGGCGGCGGGCCGTGGTGTTCGTCGACCGGCGGCCCGTGGAGCTGTCCGACGCGTCGGCGATCGTGGCGGCGTTCCAGCCGGACGACCCGCGCGACTCGCTCGGCGCCGGGTACGTGCGCGACCTGGTGGAGCGGGTGCGGCGGGACGCGGGCGACGGCGCGGCGTCGGCGGTGGCCGTGGCGCGCGGG